>NZ_VWWH01000068.1:0-41374 GCF_011753045.1 Burkholderia sp. Ap-955 | reverse complement strand
CGCGTCCCGCTGCCGTACAGGTGCCGCCGCCGCGCGCTGCGGCCCGTGCGCCGCAGGCGGCCGATTCGCGCCAGGCCACGCCGCCGTGGGAGGACATCCCGCCGGACGACTACGTGCCGCTCAGCGCCGACGAGATGTTCGGCGGCCCGCCCGACGACGGCTTCGTGCCGGTGTTCGACAGCGGCCCCGACGACGTGCGCGTCACGCCGAGGCCGGCGGAAACCCGTCCGTCCGCACCGGTCGACACGCGTCCGTTGCCGCCCGCGATCGCACTCGATCCGGTCGGCTTCGACGGCGAATGGCCGGCGTTGGCCGCGCGGCTGCCGCTCAAGGGCGTCGCGTACCAGCTCGCGTTCAACAGCGAACTGACGGCCGTCGATGCGACGACGTTGAAACTTTCCGTGCCGGTGCCGCAATATGCGGACGCCGCGCAGGTGGCGAAGCTGAAGGCCGCGCTGGCCGATGCGCTCGGCAAGCCGGTCGAGGTGGCCGTCGAAGTCGGGCCCGCACGGCGTACGGCGGCGGCGCTCGATGCGGCCGCGCGCGCGGCGCGCCAGCGCGAGGCCGAGCAGGAGATTCACGGCGATCCGTTCGTCCAGCAGCTCGTGCGCGACTTCGGTGCGCGCATCGTCGAGGGTTCGGTGCGCCCGCTCGCCGATGCGGCGCCGGACGGCCCGCCGCCGACGCTGCATTGAACTGAGCGCCCCGCGACAGGCACAATCACGCCCACACATTGGCCGGCACGCGCCGCGTGCCGGTTTTCACACGATCAAGAAGGAGTATTCCCATGTTGAAAGGCAACCTCGCCGGTCTGATGAAGCAAGCGCAGCAAATGCAGGAAAACATGAAGAAGATGCAGGAGCAGCTTGCGCTGATCGAAGTCGAAGGGCAGTCGGGCGCCGGCCTCGTCAAGGTGACGATGACGTGCCGCAACGAAGTGCGTCGCGTGTCGATCGACCCGAGCCTGCTCGCGGACGACAAGGACATGCTCGAGGATCTCGTCGCGGCTGCGTTCAACGACGCCGTGCGCAAGGCCGAAGCGACGTCGCAGGAAAAGATGAGCGGCATGACGTCGGGCCTGCCGCTGCCCCCGGGTTTCAAGCTGCCGTTCTGAGCGCAGCGTCCGTGTCACTTTTTGCTGCCGTATGAAACAGCCGTCCGCCCTGTCCGCGCTCGTCGAAGCGTTGCGCGTGCTGCCCGGCGTCGGGCCGAAATCCGCCCAGCGCATGGCGGTCCACCTGATGCAGCACGATCGGGAGGGCGCGGAGCGGCTCGGCCGGTCGCTGCTGTTCGCGACCGAGCACCTGCAGCACTGCGAGAAGTGCAACACGTTCACCGAAGCGCAGATCTGCGAGGTCTGCAGCGACGAGGAGCGTGATCCGACGCTGCTGTGCGTCGTCGAGACGCCTGCCGACCAGATCATGCTCGAGCAGACGATGACTTACCGCGGGCTGTATTTCGTGCTGATGGGCCGGCTGAGCCCGCTCGACGGGATCGGCCCGAAGGAAATCCATTTCGACCGCCTCGTGCGGCGCGCGTCCGACGGTGTCGTCAAGGAAGTCGTGCTCGCGACCAACTTCACGAACGAGGGCGAAGCCACCGCGCACTACCTCGGCCAGACGCTGAAGGCGCGCGGGCTCGCGGTCACGCGCCTCGCGCGCGGCGTGCCGGTGGGCGGCGAGCTCGAATACGTCGACGCGGGCACCATCGCCCGCGCGATGCTCGACCGCCGCACGATGTAAGCCGGGCGCCGCCGGCCGGCGGCGCCGTTCCTCATGCTAGGGAGACACATGAGCACCAGCCAGGGCCCGCTCGCGGGCGTCAAAGTGCTCGAATTCGGAACGCTGATCGCGGGACCGTTCGCGTCGCGGCTGTTCGCCGAATTCGGCGCGGAAGTGATCAAGATCGAGGATCCGAACGGCGGCGACCCGCTGCGCAAGTGGCGCAAGCTCCATCCGGAGCAGGGCGGCACGTCGCTGTGGTGGTCCGTCCAGGCGCGCAACAAGAAATCGGTCACGCTCAACCTGAAGGCCGACGCCGGCAAGGCGATCGCGCGGCAACTCGCGCGCGAGGCCGACATCGTGATCGAGAATTTCCGCCCGGGCCTGCTCGAAAAGCTCGGGCTCGGCTACGACGTGCTGTCGGCCGAGAATCCGGGCCTCGTGATGGTGCGCCTGTCCGGTTACGGGCAGACCGGCCCGTACCGCGACCGGCCCGGCTTCGGCGCGATCGCCGAATCGATGGGCGGGCTGCGTCACATCACCGGCTATCCCGAACTGCCGCCGCCGCGCATCGGCATCTCGATCGGCGATTCGATCGCCGCGCTGCACGGCGTGATCGGCGCGCTGATGGCGCTGCATCACCGCAAGGTCAACGGCGGTGCGGGGCAGGTGGTCGACGTAGCACTGTATGAAGCCGTCTTCAACATGATGGAAAGCGTGGTGCCCGAATACGGCGTGTACGGGATGGTGCGCGAGCGCACCGGCGCGTCGCTGCCGGGCATCGTGCCGTCGAATACGTATGCGTGCCGCGACGGCAGCATCGTGATCGGCGGCAACAGCGACCCGATCTTCAAGCGGCTGATGAAGGCGATCGAGCGCGACGACCTCGCCGACGATCCCGCGCTCGCGCAAAACGACGGGCGCGTGCCGCGCACGCAGGAGATCGACGATGCGATTGCCGCGTGGCTCGCGCCGCGCACGATCGAAGAAGCACTCGTCGTGCTCAACGCGGCCGACGTGCCGGCCGGGCGCATCTACAGCGCCGCCGACATGTTCGCCGATCCGCAGTTCATCGCGCGGCAGATGATCCAGCGCTTCAAGCTGGCCGACGGCACCGACATTCCGCTGCCGAACATCACGCCGAAGCTGTCCGACACGCCGGGCGAAACGCGCTGGCTCGGGCCCGAACTCGGCGAGCATACGGACGAGGTGCTGCGCGGCCTCGGCTACGATGCGCCGGCGATTGCCGCACTGCGAGACGCGGGCGCGATTTGAGCACCCTCGAGCCTGTCGCTTCGCGCCGGGCTCCCGGAACGGCGCATTCCCCAGGGGCGCTCCGTTGGCGGGGGAAAACCCGGGGCGGCGCGGTGTTTTCCTGAGCACGCGGAACGCCGCACCGCAACGCGGCGGCGCAGCGTGTCCGGGTGCCCGCAGCCGCCCATCCGCAGTCGCCGGACTGTCGCTCTCGCGCCATCTTTCCTCGGTTACAATCGCCGGATGCGAATCCTACTCAGCAACGACGACGGCTATCTCGCCCCCGGTCTCGCCGCGCTCAGCGACGCGCTGCAGCCGCTGGCCGAGCTCACGGTGATCGCGCCCGAGCAGAACTGCAGCGGCGCGTCGAATTCCCTCACGCTGTCGCGGCCGCTGTCGGTGCAGCGCGCGGCGAGTACGGGTTTCTTCTACGTGAACGGCACGCCGACCGATTCGGTGCACGTCGCGTTGACGGGGATGGTCGACACCAGGCCGGACCTCGTCGTTTCCGGGATCAACAACGGCCAGAACATGGGCGAAGATACGCTCTATTCGGGGACAGTTGCGGCCGCCACCGAAGGCATCATGTTCGGCGTGCCGGCCATCGCATTCTCGCTGGTCGACAAGGGCTGGGCCCATCTGGCGGACGCCGCGCGCGTCGCCGCGGAAATCGTCGAGCACTTTCTCGCGCATCCGCTGCCGGGCCAGCCGCTGCTCAACGTCAATATTCCGAACTTGCCGTACGACGAACTGAAAGGCTGGAAGGTCACGCGCCTCGGCAAGCGTCATCCGTCGCAGCCGGTGATCCGCCAGACCGACCCGCGCGGCGAACCGATCTACTGGATCGGCGCGGCGGGTGAAGCGCTGGACGCCAGCGACGGCACCGATTTTCACGCAGTGGCAAACGGTTTCGTGTCGATCACGCCGCTGCAGCTGGACCTCACGCATACGCAGATGCTGCCCGCGACGCGCGAATGGGCGCGCGCCGGAGGGCGGGCTTCATGAGCGGCGAGCGCGCGAAGCGGTTCCCGCTCGCGCTCGAAGATCTCAAGCGAGCGCCACGCAAGTCGGAAGGTCGGGCCGGTGAACGCCATGCGGCGGTTGCGGTGGCGAAGGCCGCCGACAAACCTGCAGCCGTGCTGAAACCGGTTGCGGTGAAGCCGGCTGCGACGCGATCGGCATTGCCCGGCTCCGCCGCCGCGAAGCCGGCGACCGCACCGAAACCGACCGCACTGAAGCCCGCGATGCCGAAGCCGGCCGCGCCGAGCATCGCGCCGGCCGGCGCGTTCGCGCTTACGTCGGAACGTGTGCGCGAACGGATGGTCGAACGGCTGCGCGCGAACGGTGTGACCGACGCGCGCGTGCTGGAAGCGATGGCCGCGGTGCCGCGACACATGTTCGTGGATCCGGGGCTCGCGACGCAGGCTTACGAGGATTCGGCGTTGCCGATCGGCCACCAGCAGACCATTTCAAAGCCGTCGGTCGTCGCGCGCATGATCGAGCTCGCGATGGCCGGCCGCACGCTCGAGCGCGTCCTCGAGATCGGCACGGGCTGCGGCTATCAGGCCGCCGTGCTGAGCCACGTGGCACGCGACGTGTATTCGATTGAACGCATCAAGCCGCTCTACGAGCGCGCGAAGCTGAACCTGCGGCCGCTGCGCGTGCCGAACATCCGTCTGCACTACGGCGACGGGCGTGTCGGCCTGCCGTCCGCGGCCCCGTTCGACGCGATCGTGATTGCGGCAGCGGGGCTCGACGTGCCGCAGGCGCTGCTCGAGCAGCTCGCGATCGGCGGGCGGCTCGTCGCGCCGGTCGGCGCGCAGAGCGGGCAGCACCAGGTGCTCACGCTCGTCGAGCGCGTCGCGCACGCGCAATGGCGAGAGTCACGGCTTGATCGCGTTTTCTTTGTCCCTTTAAAATCCGGAGTAATTTGAAACCGATGAGTATGTTGCGCGCGATGCAAAACAACCGTTCCAGGGAACCGCTCACGCTCGCCCAGCGGGCGATCTGCGTAGCTGCGTTCTCCACGCTTCTGGCCGCCTGTGCGACGCGGCTCGACAACGCGCCCGTCGTCGATCGCTCCGGTTCGCTCGGCACGACCGGCACCGCACAGCCCGCGGCGCCGCTTCCCCCCGCGCCACCGGGTTACTACCGGGTGAAGCCGGGCGACACGCTGTACCGGATCGCACTCGAAAACGGGCAGAACTATCGCGACATCGCCGCGTGGAACAACCTGGCGAACCCGAATCAGATTGAAGTCGACCAGCTGCTGCGTGTTTCGCCGCAGGCCGGTGCCGCCGTTGCGGGCACGCAGGTCGCCGCGCCGATCGCGGGCGCCGCCGTTGCGACCGCGCCGCTCAGCAGCGGCCCGGCAACGCCGGCCGCCGGTACGTCGTCGTCGGTCGCGACGCCGCCTGCCGCGGCCGCCGCATCGAGCGATACGGCAGCCGCGCCGAGCGGCCCCGTGACGTTCGCATGGCCCGCGCGCGGTCCCGTGCTGAACGGTTTCGATGATGCGAAGAACAAGGGCGTCAATATCGGCGGGTCGGCCGGCGAGACCGTGAAAGCGGCGGCCGACGGTCGCGTCGTCTACTCCGGCAATGGCCTGCGCGGCTACGGCAACCTCATTATCATCAAGCACGATGCAACTTACCTCACGGCGTATGCACACAATCGCGCTTTGATGGTAAAAGAGGGGGATGCGGTAACGAAGGGGCAGAAGATCGCCGAGATGGGGAACAGCGATTCCGACCGCGTGATGCTGCATTTCGAGGTTCGCCGGCAGGGTAAACCTGTCGATCCGCTGAAGTATTTGCCGCCTCAATAACCGAGACGACCATGCCGAAATCGAAGCGCCACGAGCCGCAAGCCGAATCTGAGAAAATCAGTCGAGCCACGCAAGCATCGGTGGGGCGAGCTGGTGCTTCGACGGACGACGAAGACGACGTCGCGGACAACGAGCGTGACCTCGAGGCACGCGACTCTGAAGCGGACGGTGGCGACGACGAGCGCGAAGGCCGCGCCGAGGCGGTGCCCGACGTCGACGATTTCCGCACGATGCTGCAGGCCGAGCTCACGGCCGACACGATCCAGCATTACCTGAACCGCATCAGCGTGAAGCCGCTGCTCACCGTCGAGGAAGAGCAGCGCTATTCGCGTCTGGCCAAGGCCGGCGAATTCGAGGCGCGGCAGGTGATGATCGAGCGCAACCTGCGCCTCGTCGTCAGCATCGCGAAGGGGTATCTGAACCGTGGCGTGCCGCTGCTCGACCTGATCGAGGAAGGCAACCTCGGCCTGATGCATGCAATCGAGAAATTCGACCCGACGCGCGGTTTCCGTTTCTCGACCTACGCGACGTGGTGGATCCGGCAGAGCATCGAGCGCGCGATCATGAATCAGGCCCGCACGGTGCGCCTGCCGGTGCACGTGATCCGCGAACTGAACCAGGTGCTGCGCGCGAAGCGTCACCTCGAAAAGAACTCGATGTCGACGGGTGAAGCGGCCGAGCGCCGCGAAGCCAGCATCGACGACATCGCCTATCTCACCGGCAAGACCGCCGAGGAAGTCACCGACATCCTCGCGCTCAACGAGCACACGGCGTCGCTCGACGCGCCGCTCGACCTCGATCCCGCGAGCAGCTTGCTCGACCTGCTGCCCGACGACCAGAGCCAGTCGCCCGACGCGGAGGTTCAGCACCGCGAGCTCGAGACGCTGACGCGCGCGTGGCTGTCGCGGCTGTCCGACAAGCATCGGCATGTGATCGAGCGTCGCTTCGGCCTGAACCACATCGAACCGGCAACGCTCGAAGAGCTGGCCGACGAGATGGGGCTCACGCGCGAGCGCGTGCGCCAGATCCAGCAGGAAGCGCTGGTGCGCCTCAAGCGGTTTTTCGCCTCCAACGGCGTGCGCAAGGACGCCGTTCTGTAACCGATGACTCCGATTCTTGTTTTTGACATCGAGACGATTCCCGATGTCGACGGCATTCGCCGTCTGGAAGATCTGCCCGCGACACTCGACGATGCCGCGGTGGCCGAACATGCGTTCGCCGCCCGCCGCGAGAAGACCGGCGGCGATTTCCTGCCGCACCACCTGCAACGCATCGCGGCGATTTCGTGCGTGTTCCGCGACAACAACGGTTTTCGCGTGCGCTCGCTCGGCACGCCGCAGGACAACGAAGCGACGCTGATCCAGTCGTTCTACCGCGTGATCGAGAAATACACGCCGCAGCTCGTGTCGTGGAACGGCGGCGGCTTCGATCTGCCGGTGCTCCATTACCGCGCGCTCGTGCACGGCATCCCCGCCAGCCGCTACTGGGATCTCGGCGAGGACGACCGCGATTTCAAGTGGAACAACTACATCTCGCGCTACCACTCGCGGCATACCGACCTGATGGATGTGCTCGCGATGTATCAGGCGCGTGCGAACGCGCCGCTCGACGCGCTCGCGAAGATGTGCGGTTTTCCGGGCAAGCTCGGGATGGACGGCAGCCAGGTGTGGCCGGCGTTCCAGGCTGGGCGGATCGAGGAAATCCGCAACTATTGCGAAACCGACGTCGTCAATACCTACCTGTTGTATTGCCGGTTCCAGTTGATGCGCGGCGGCCTGACGCCGAGCGAGTATGCGGACGAGATCCTGCTCGTGAAGAACTCGCTTGCACAGGAGCCTGCGTCGCACTGGGCCGAATACCTGGCCGGTTTCGACGCATAGCGCGGGCGACGTGCACCGCGGCCGGTGGGGCGATCATGCCAGTTCGAGCAGCACCGGCTGGTGATCGGACGCCCGCACGTCGCCGTCGATCTCGCAGCGCGTGATGCGCGGCAGCAGCGTATCGGTCACGAACACGAAGTCGCACGCGAGCGGCCCATCCGACCATTGCACCGTATCGTAGACACCCGCCGTCGGCGGTGGCACGCGACCTGGGTGCCGAGCGACCCAGGCGTCGATGAAGCGCGGCGCGTCCGGGATCGGCTCCAGGAGTCGGCAATAGGCCTCGCTGCCGAACGCGCTGTTGAAGTCGCCGCAGATGATCGCATCGCATGGCTGGCCGGTCGCGCTGAACGGCCCCTCGGCGGTTTCGGCGGGTGCCGGTCGTGCCGCGTGCGCGCAGGCCTCGCGGTGCCGGTCGCGCAATGCGTCGACCTGGGCGCGCCGCTGGCGCGCCGAATAATATTCCAGATGCGTGGTGACTACCCGCAGTGGCCCGACAGGCGTCTGCAACTCGACGTCGAGCGCGACGCGCGGCATCGACGGCGCGCCGGCGTCGGCCGGCCACGGCAGCAACTGGCGGAGCACGCGCCCGACCGGCAGCCGGGTCGCGATTGCGTTGCCGAACTGGCGGCGGGGTGCGCCCGGCTCGATGGCCGGCAGGTCGGCGCCGATCGCTTCGACGATCGTATATCCGGGCAGCAGCGCCGCGAGTTCGGCAAACTGGTCGGCGCCGGGCCGGCCGGGCAGTGCGCCAAAGCCGCGCGTGACTTCCTGCAGGCACAGCACGTCGAAGTCGCCGAGCGCGCGGATCGCCGCGACGGTGCGTGACAGATCGACGCCGCCGTCCGCGTCCCGACCCCATTGGATGTTCCAGTCGATCAGTTGCATGGTCGAATCTCCTGTTTGGCGGATCTCCGGCCCAGGGCCGCTCCGGCGCCACGGGCCACGCGGCCGCCGGTCTCTCGGGGCCGCCTGTCCGGCTGCTTCGGCGCAATGCCGGGCCGTCTATGCTTAAGTATCGACCCTTGGCGCATGCAAAGCGGGCGATGCGGGCCTGCGTCGTCTACAATCTCGCCTTCTTCAACGTTTGTCAGGAAAAGCTGGTGTCCGAAGCCGTCCCCACTTCTGCGCGCAAATCAAGAAACGCGCCCGTCGCGCCCGGAATCGCCCCGGTTCTCGAGATCGAATCGCTCGACATGGAAGCGCGCGGTGTCGGCCGCACGATCACCGAGGACGGCGAGCCGGGCAAGGTCATCTTCGTCGAGGGTGCGCTGCCGGGCGAGCGTGTGACCTATTCGAGCTTCCGCCGCAAGCCGAGCTACGAGCAAGCGACGGTCGTCGACATTCTGCGCCCGAGCGTGATGCGCACGAAGCCTAAATGCGCGTTCTTCGGTACCTGCGGCGGCTGCTCGATGCAGCATCTCGACATGCGGGCGCAGGTGGCGGTCAAGCAGCGCGTGCTCGAAGACAACCTGTGGCACCTGGCGAAGCTGCGCGCGGAAACGATGTTCGCGCCGATTCACGGCCCGTCGTGGGGCTATCGCTACCGCGCGCGCCTGACCGTGCGCAACGTCGCGAAGAAGGGCGGCGTGCTGGTCGGGTTCCACGAGAAGAAGAGCAGCTACGTCGCCGACATGACGAGCTGCGAAGTGCTGCCGCCGCACGTGTCGGCGATGCTCGTGCCGCTGCGCCGGCTGGTCGAGGGGCTGTCGATCCGCGATCGGATGCCGCAGATCGAGCTCGCGGTCGGTTCGGAAGTCACGGCGCTCGTGCTGCGCGTGCTGGAGCCGATCAATGCGGACGACGAAGCGCTGCTGCGCGCGTTCGCTGACGAGCACAAGGTGCAGTTCTGGCTGCAGCCGAAAGGGCCGGACACGGTGACGCCGTTCTATCCGCTTGACGTGTCGCTCGACTACACGCTGCCGGAATTCGGCATCCGCATGCCGTTCAAGCCGACCGACTTCACGCAGGTCAACCATCAGATCAACCGCGTGCTGGTGGGCCGCGCGCTGCGCCTGCTCGCGCCGTCGCGCGATGACCGCGTGCTCGACCTGTTCTGCGGGATCGGCAACTTCACGCTGCCGCTCGCGCGGCTGTCGCGCGAGGTGATGGGCATCGAAGGCAGCGATACGCTGACGACGCGCGCGCTGGCGAATGCGCGCGAGAACGGTGTCGACGGCCACACGACGTTCGCATGCCGGAACCTGTTCGAAGTGACGGGCGACGACATGCGTGCGCTCGGCGCATTCGACAAGTTCCTGATCGATCCGCCGCGCGAAGGCGCGCTCGCGGTGTCGAAGGCGCTGGCCGAGATCGCGCAGAGCGGCGAAGGCCCGTTGCCGAAGCGTATCGTCTACGTGTCGTGCAACCCGTCGACGCTGGCGCGCGACGCGGGCCTGCTCGTGCACGAGGCCGGCTACCGCCTGAAGGGCGCCGGTGTCGTGAACATGTTCCCGAATACGTCGCACGTCGAATCGATCGCGCTGTTCGAGCGCGACTGAGCCCGGCGGCGGACGTAAAAAAACCGGCCCGCGGGCCGGTTTTTTCATGGTGTGTAGCGAACGTCAGTTGCGGTTGCCGCCGAAGATGCCGAGCAGCGCGAGCAGGTTCGTGAACACGTTGTATAGGTCGAGGTAGATCGCGAGCGTGGCCGAGATGTAGTTCGTTTCGCCGCCGTTCACGACGCGCTGGACGTCGAACAGCATGTAGGCGGAGAAGATCGCGATCGCGAGCACCGACACGGTGAGCATCAGCGCCGGGAGTTGCAGGAAGATGTTCGCGACCGATGCGAGCAGGATCACGATCACGCCCATGAACAGCCACTTGCCGAGCCCCGAGAAGTCGCGCTTGCTGACGGTGGCGATCGTCGCCATCGCGGCGAAGATGATGCCGGTGCCGCCGAACGCGAGCATGATCAGCGACGGGCCGTTCGAGAAACCGAGGATGAAGCTCAGCAGCCGCGACAGCATCAGGCCCATGAAGAACGTGAAGCCGAGCAGCACGAACACGCCGGCCGCGCTGTTTTTGGTCCGCTCGATCGCGAACATGAAGCCGAATGCGATCGCGAAGAACGCGAGCAGGCTCATCATCGGGCTCGTGGCCGCGAACAGCGAGAAGCCCGTCGCGACGCCGACCCAGGCGCCCAGCACGGTCGGCACCATCGACAGCGCGAGCAGCCAGTACGTGTTCCGCAGCACGCGGTTGCGAACCTCGGCGGTGCTGACGGAACCGCCGCGGCCGAAATTGTACGGATAGTCGTTCATGGTTTCTCCTAACATTGAACGCGTGGGCGTCCGGGGCCGGTTCGGCACACGCGGTGTGCGGCGCAGCAAACCGGAGCAGCTATGGCTAAGATACGTTCCGTGCCGGGAGGTTTCAATGGCCAGGCGGCACAAAACATATGGATTCGGAACCTTTCACGTGTGTAAGGGTTCAATCGCAATGATACACGGGATCGTGCTACAATAGCGGATTCATTTGAACCTGTAACTTCTTAATTTTTTGGAGTTTTTATGGCAATCGAGCGCACCCTGTCGATCATCAAGCCGGATGCGGTGGCAAAGAACGTGATCGGCCAGATCTACAGCCGTTTCGAAGGCGCCGGCCTGAAGATCGTCGCATCGCGCATGGCGCACCTGTCGCGTGCTGACGCAGAGAAGTTCTACGCGGTTCACGCAGCACGTCCGTTCTTCAAGGACCTCGTCGATTTCATGATCTCGGGCCCGGTGATGATCCAGGTTCTGGAAGGTGAAGGCGCGATCCTGAAGAACCGCGACCTGATGGGCGCGACGGATCCGAAGAAGGCGGAAAAGGGCACGATCCGCGCCGACTTCGCCGACAGCATCGACGCGAACGCCGTGCACGGCTCGGACGCTGCTGAAACGGCAGCGGTCGAAATCGCGTTCTTCTTCCCGGAAATGAACGTTTACTCGCGCTAAGCCCTGGCTGGCAGCAAGTAGGCAGGATTCAGCGCACGCGGCAAGGCAGCACATCATGACGAGCGAAACTTCCGTCAATCTTCTCGACTTCGATGCCGAGGGTCTTGTCGCGTACTGCGGCAGCCTCGGCGAGAAGCCGTTCCGCGCCAAGCAGTTGCAGCGCTGGATCCACCAGTACAACGCTGGCGACTTCGACGGCATGACCGATCTCGCGAAGTCCTTGAGAGAAAAACTCAAGGGCCGCGCGTCGATCGGCATGCCCGAGATCGCCAGCGATCACGTTTCCACCGACGGCACGCGCAAGTGGCTGATCGACGTCGGAAACGGCAATGCGGTTGAAACCGTGTTCATCCCGGAAGAGACGCGCGGCACGCTGTGCGTGTCGTCGCAGGCCGGGTGTGCGGTCAACTGCCGCTTCTGTTCGACGGGCAAGCAGGGCTTTTCCCGCAACCTGTCGACAGCTGAAATCATCGGCCAGCTCCGGATGGCCGAATTTGCATTGCGAGCGTCACTGGGCCGCGCGCCCGGTCCGAACGGCAAGGCCGAACGGGTCGTCACCAACGTCGTGATGATGGGCATGGGCGAGCCGCTGCTGAATTACAGCGCGGTCGTGCCGGCGATGCGGCTGATGCTCGACGACAACGCGTACGGCCTGTCGCGCCGCCGCGTCACGCTGTCGACGTCCGGCGTGGTGCCGATGATGGACCGCCTCGGCGCCGAGCTGCCAGTCGCGCTGGCCGTTTCGCTGCACGCACCGAACGATCCGCTGCGCGACGAGCTGGTGCCGCTCAACAAGAAGTATCCGCTGCGCGAGCTGATGGCGGCTTGCCAGCGTTATCTGAAAGTCGCGCCGCGCGACTTCATCACTTTCGAATACTGCATGCTGGACGGCGTCAACGACACCGAAGCGCATGCACGCGAACTGCTGGCCGTCACACGCGACGTGCCGTGCAAGTTCAATCTGATCCCGTTCAATCCGTTTCCGGAATCGGGCCTCATCCGCTCGAAACCGGAGCAGATCAAGCGCTTTGCACAGGTCCTCATCGACGCGGGTGTCGTCACGACCGTGCGCAAGACGCGCGGTGACGACATCGATGCCGCGTGCGGCCAGCTGGCCGGCGCGGTGAAGGATCGCACGCGCCTCGCGGAACGGACGGGCGCAGCAGGAAAAATCATCGAAGTTCGGGCGATTTGACAGGGACGCCTAGCCGGGGATGCTAGGGCCTTTGAGCGGTACAACACGCGAATAGCGATCGGTCGCGGCGCCTCGGCGTCGCGCATGGTTAGGACAGTTGCGGGTGCCGGCCGGCGGGAACCGGCGGCGGCCGCCAGTGAAGAAGAATCGACGCGAGGACAAGGATGAGTGAGCCGCAGCCGTCTAACGGCGCAGAGACGAATGGCGCGAAGCCGGCACCGGCAGGGTTGGAATCGCTTGCGGCAGTCGGCAGCCGACTGGCGCAGCTTCGGGAGACAAGGGGTTGGACCGTCGACGACGTGTCGGCGCGACTCAAGGTCGCACCGCAGAAGCTTCGGGCACTCGAGGCCGGTGACATCAGCCATTTGCCCGGCGTGACGTTCGCGCTCGGTGTCGTGCGCAGCTACGCGAAGATGCTCGGCGTCGATCCGGAGCCGTTCGCGCAGGCGTTGCGCCGCGAGCGCGGCGTGCCGGAAGTCGACCTGTCGATGCCCGCGTCGTCGGGCACGGATCTGCCGCGTGGCCGCGTGTCGATTCCGCTGGGCGGGTCGTCGCGGCATCACCCGTGGCTCTGGGGCACGGGGATCGTCGTCGTCGCGGTGGTAGCCGTACTGATGTGGCACACTGGCGGCGATTCGTCGAGCCTGCTCGCGCGCTTCAAGAGCGGCGATGCCGAGCATGCGTCGGCCGCGAGCACGCCGGCGGCATCGTCGTCTTCCGTCGAAGAGGCGGCCTCGAGCGGTGCGTCTGCCGGAATCGCGAATGAGGTTCCGGCCCCGGCTGTTGCGTCTGCAGCCCCGGCACCGGCAGTTGCATCGGCTGCTCCGGCGCCTGCGCCCGTGGCGCCGGTCGTGACGGCAGCCGCATCGCAGCCCGTCGTGGCAACGACGGCGGCCAGTGCCGCCGCGCCGGCCCAGCCGACGAGCGTCGCGGTGGCGGCTGGCCAGTCGATGATCGAACTGAAGGTCAAGCAGGACAGCTGGTTCAGCGTGCGCGACAAGAGCGGCAAGGAGCTGTTCTCCGGGCTGGTGCACGGCGGCGAGGCGAAGCAGGTCGCCGGCGACGGCCCGTTCAAGGTCACGATCGGCAACAAGGCGGGCCTCGACGCGATCGCGTTCGACGGAAAACCTGTCGATCCGGCAAAATATTCGGCAGCGCGGGGTAATGTGGCGCGGTTCACGTTGCCCTGACGTCAAGCGCCGTGGCGAAGGCCTGTCGTCGATATCGGCAGGCCGTGAGGGCACGGCGCTTTTTCAATTCATGCGCCGCGTCGCGGCGCATTCCGCGTAAATGGATCTATCGATGCAATCCGAAGCTCAATCCCCACGCAGCAGTCAGATTTGTTCAACCGAGCCGGTGTTCGGCGGGCACCAGCCGCGCCGTGTATCGCATGCGGTGGATGTCCGCTGGGGCGGGCAGCTCGTGACGATCGGCGGCGACGCGCCGGTGCGCGTGCAGTCGATGACGAATACCGACACGGCCGACGCGATCGGCACGGCAATCCAGATCAAGGAACTCGCGAACGCGGGCTCCGAACTGGTGCGCATCACGGTCAACACGCCCGAGGCCGCGGCCGCCGTGCCGGCCATCCGCGAGCAGCTCGACCGCATGGGCGTAACCGTGCCGCTCGTCGGCGATTTCCACTACAACGGCCACCTGCTGCTGCGTGACTACCCGGGCTGTGCCGAGTCGCTGTCGAAGTACCGGATCAACCCGGGCAATGTCGGCCAGGGCGCGAAGCGCGACACGCAGTTCGCGCTGATGATCGAGGCGGCTGCCAAGTACGACAAGGCGGTGCGGATCGGCGTGAACTGGGGCAGCCTCGACCAGGACCTGCTCGCACGCATGATGGACGAGAACGGCGCGCGTGCGCAGCCGTGGGATGCGCAAAGCGTGATGTACGAGGCGCTGATCCAGTCGGCGATCGGCTCGGCCGAGCGTGCGGTCGAACTGGGCCTCGGCCGCGACCGCATCGTGCTGTCGTGCAAGGTCAGCGGCGTGCAGGACCTGATCGCCGTATACCGTGAGCTTGGCCGCCGCTGCGGCTTCGCGCTGCACCTCGGGCTGACCGAGGCCGGCATGGGCTCGAAGGGCATCGTCGCGTCGACGGCTGCACTCGGCGTGCTGCTGCAGGAAGGGATCGGCGACACGATCCGCATCTCGCTGACGCCGGAACCGGGCGCGCCGCGCACGGGCGAAGTGATCGTCGGCCAGGAAATCCTGCAGACGATGGGCCTGCGCTCGTTCGCACCGATGGTGATCGCGTGCCCGGGCTGCGGCCGTACGACGAGCACGCTGTTCCAGGAACTCGCGATGCAGATCCAGACCTACCTGCGCGAACAGATGCCGGTCTGGCGCAAGGCGTATCCGGGCGTCGAGAAAATGAACGTCGCGGTGATGGGCTGCATCGTCAACGGCCCGGGCGAATCGAAGCACGCGAACATCGGCATCAGCCTGCCGGGCTCGGGCGAGAACCCGGCCGCGCCTGTCTTCATCGACGGCGAGAAGGTCAAGACGCTGCGCGGCGAGCGGATCGCCGAGGAATTCCAGCAGATCGTCAGCGACTACGTCGAACGCAACTACGGCCGCGCTGAGGCCACGAACTAATTCGTCCACACACACGATGACTGAACAAAAACGCAAGATCGAGAAGCTCACCGGCGTCAAGGGCATGAACGACATCCTTCCGCAGGATGCCGGCCTTTGGGAGTTCTTCGAAGCTACGGTGAAATCGCTGCTGCGCGCCTACGGTTACCAGAACATCCGCACGCCGATCGTCGAGCACACGCAACTCTTCACGCGCGGCATCGGCGAGGTCACCGACATCGTCGAAAAAGAAATGTACAGCTTCACCGACGCGCTGAACGGCGAGAACCTGACGATGCGCCCGGAAAATACCGCGGCCGTCGTGCGCGCGTCGATCGAGCACAACATGCTGTACGACGGCCCGAAGCGCCTGTGGTACATCGGCCCGATGTTCCGTCACGAGCGTCCGCAGCGCGGCCGCTATCGCCAGTTCCACCAGGTCGGCGTCGAGGCGCTCGGCTTCGCGGGCCCTGACGCGGACGCCGAGATCATCATGATGTGCCAGCGCCTGTGGGACGACCTCGGCCTGACCGGCATCAAGCTCGAGATCAACTCGCTCGGCCTCGCCGAAGAGCGTGCCGCGCATCGTGTCGAACTGATCAAGTACCTCGAGCAGTTCGCCGACGTGCTCGACGAGGATGCGAAGCGCCGCCTGTATACGAACCCGCTGCGCGTGCTCGACACGAAGAACCCCGCGCTGCAGGAAATCGCGCAGAACGCGCCGAAGCTGATCGACTTCCTCGGCGACGAATCGCGCGCGCATTTCGAAGGGCTGCAGCGCCTGCTGCTCGCGAACAACATTCCGTTCAAGATCAACCCGCGTCTCGTGCGTGGCCTGGACTACTACAACCTGACCGTGTTCGAGTGGGTGACCGACAAGCTCGGCGCGCAGGGCACGGTCGCAGCCGGTGGCCGCTACGATCCGCTGATCGAGCAACTCGGTGGCAAGCCGACCGCCGCGTGCGGCTGGGCGATGGGCATCGAGCGGATCCTCGAGCTGCTGAAGGAAGAGGATCTCGCACCCGAGCAGGAAGGCGTCGACGTGTACGTCGTGCACCAGGGCGAGACCGCGCGTGAACAGGCGTTCATCGCGGCCGAGCGCCTGCGCGACACGGGCCTCGACGTGATCTTCCACTGCAGCGCCGACGGCGCGCCGGCGAGCTTCAAGTCGCAGATGAAGCGGGCCGACGCAAGCGGCGCCGCGTTCGCGGTGATCTTCGGTGAAGAAGAGGTTGCAAACGGCACGGTGGGTGTGAAAGCGCTGCGCGGTGCGGGCGGAGACGGGGAAAAGAACGTTCAGCAGACCGTACCGGTCGAAGGCTTGACCGAATTCCTAATCAATGCGATGGTTGCATCCGCCGAAGACGGCGACGACTGATCGCGCTGGCATCCGCTCGACAAGAAAAGCCTGAACAGGAAGGAATCGCTCGCCGATGAGTTATCACGACGAACAAGAATCGATTGAAAGTGTCAAGGCGTGGTGGGCCCGCTGGGGCAACCTCACCACGTGGATCGTGCTCGCGGCGCTCGTCGTCGCGGCCGGTTTCAACGGCTGGAACTACTGGCAGCGCCGTCAGGCTGCCGAGGCGTCCGGGCTGTACGAACAGGTCCAGAAGGCCGCCGCCGCGAACGACAAGGCGACGATCGCTCGCGCGGCCGCCGACATGGAAGACAAGTTCGGCAGCACGCCGTATGCGCAGATGACTGCACTCTCCGCTGCGAAGACGCTGTACGCAGCCGGCGACTCGGCCGGTGCGAAGGCGCAGCTGCAATGGGCCGTCGATCACGCCAAGGATGACGAGTACAAGCAGATCGCGAAGCTGCGTCTCGCGTCGCTGCTGCTCGACGAGAAGGCGTACGATGCGGGCCTCGCGCTGCTGTCGGGTACGCCGGTCGATGCATTCAAGGGCCTCGTGGCCGATCGCCGCGGCGATCTGCTTGCCGCGCAAGGCAAGACCGACGATGCGCGCGCAGCTTACAAGCTCGCGCTCGACGGCCTGTCGAAGGACGACCAGTCCGCGCGTCAGCTCGTGCAGTTCAAGCTGGACGCGCTCGGCGGCTGAACCCCGGTCCCCTCAACCTCTTAACTCTGCTTCGCTAACCGATGAATTTGCTGAAACGTTACGCTGTGCCCGTTGCCTGCGCGGCGGCTGTCCTCGCACTGGCGGCTTGCTCGTCGTCGAAGGATGCGCGCCGCGTGCCGACGCCGCTCACCGAGTTCAAGCCCGTGATGGACGTGCAACAGGTCTGGAAGGCGAGCGTCGGCAAGGGCGGACGCTACCTGTTCTCGCCGGTGGCCGTGGGTGACGCCGTCTACGCGGCGGGCGAAAACGGTTCGGTCGAGAAGATCGACGCGAAGACGGGCCAGACGCTCTGGCGCGCGAAGGTTGGCTCCGACCTGTCGGCCGGTGTCGGCAGCGACGGTAACCTGACCGCGGTCGGTGCGTTGAAGGGCGGCGTGTTCGTGCTGGGTCCGGACGGCAAGCAACTGTGGAAGACCACCGTGCAGGGCGAGATCTTCTCGCCGCCGCTCGTGGGCAACGGCCTCGTGGTCGTCCGCACGATCGACGGCCAGGTGATCGCGTTCAACGCGCAGACGGGCGAGCAGAAGTGGAACTACCGCAACCGCGCGGTGCCGCTGAACCTGCGCGTGTCGGCCGGCATGACGTTTGCGGGTGACGCGGCGGTGCTGGCGGGCTTCCCGGGCGGCGGGCTGGTCGCGATCAATCTGCAGACGGGCGAGCCGTTCTGGCAGACGCCGGTGTCGTTCCCGAAGGGTGTGACCGAGGTCGAGCGCATCAACGACGTCAGCGGTCCGCCGACGCTCGTGGGCGCGGAAGCCTGCGCGGTGACGTTCCAGGGTCAGCTTGGCTGCTTCGATGCGAACTCGGGCCGCCCGCTGTGGGAAAAGCCGTTCTCGAGCCGTAGCGGCCTCGCGCAGGACGATTCGGTGGTCGCCGGCGGCGACGACTGGTCGGTCGTCACTGCGTACGACGCGGCCACGGGCAACCAGCTGTGGCGCAACGACAAGCTGAAGAGCCGTGACGTCGGCGTGCCGTATCTGCTCGGGCACGCGGTCGTGATGGGCGATTACAAGGGCTTCGTGCACTTCCTGTCGCGCGAAGACGGCAGCTTCATCGCACGGATGAAGACCGACGGCAGCGCGATTACGGCGGCGCCGGTCCTCGCGGGCAATACGCTCGTCGTGCAGACGAAGGACGGCGGCCTGTACGGATTCCGTCCGCGCTGACGCGCAGGAAACATGCGCGGCCGTGGCGCGACGGGCTTGTCCCGCGCGCCGCGGCCGCGCGACTTGAAGGCGGCCGGTGCTCCCGGCCGCTCGGTATTTGAAAGGCAGTTCGAGACGAAAGACGACGGCGCGCGACGCGCGCCAGGCGCGCGCATCCGGCGCGGCGCGAATTCGTGATATTTTCATTCAGCGCAGCCGCCCGCAGCAGCGGGCCTCCCGCTGCTGCGCTTCACCGTAGAAAACACAGATGAAACCGGTCATTGCCCTCGTTGGGCGCCCCAATGTGGGGAAATCCACGCTGTTCAACCGGCTCACGCGCTCGCGCGATGCGCTGGTCGCCGACTTGCCGGGCCTGACGCGCGATCGCCATTACGGCGAAGGGCGCGTCGGCGAGCGGCCGTACCTGGTCGTCGACACGGGCGGCTTCGAGCCCGTCGCGAAGGACGGCATCCTGCACGAAATGGCCCGCCAGACGCGGCAGGCGGTCGAGGAAGCCGACGTCGTCGTGTTCATCGTCGACGGCCGTAACGGGCTCGCGCCGCAGGACAAGTCGATCGCCGACTACCTGCGCAAGACCGGCCGGCCGATCTTCCTCGTCGTCAACAAGGCCGAGGGGATGAAGTACACGGCGGTCGCGACGGACTTCTACGAGCTCGGGCTCGGCGATCCGCGTGCGATCTCGGCTGCGCACGGTGACGGCGTCACCGACATGATCAACGAGGCGCTGGACGTCGCGTATGCGGACCGTCCGGAGGAAGAGGACGAGAACGATCCTTCGCGCGGCATCAAGATCGCGATCGTCGGCCGCCCGAACGTCGGCAAGTCGACGCTCGTGAACGCGCTGATCGGCGAGGATCGCGTGATCGCGTTCGACATGCCGGGCACGACGCGCGATTCGATCTACGTCGACTTCGAGCGTAACGGCAAGAAATACACGCTGATCGACACGGCCGGCCTGCGCCGCCGCGGCAAGGTGTTCGAAGCGATCGAGAAGTTCTCGGTCGTGAAGACGCTGCAGTCGATCTCCGACGCGAACGTGGTCATTCTTCTGCTGGATGCGCAGCAGGACATTTCCGACCAGGACGCACATATCGCCGGCTTCGTCGTCGAACAGGGCCGCGCGCTCGTGATCGGCGTCAACAAATGGGACGGGCTCGACGAGCATGCGCGCGATCGCGCGAAAGCGGATTTGACCCGCAAGCTGAAATTCCTCGACTTCGCGAAATCGCACTTCATTTCGGCCACGAAGAAGACGGGCATCGGCACGCTGATGCGCTCGGTCGACGACGCATACGCGGCGGCGATGGCGAAGCTGCCGACGCCGAAGCTTACGCGCGCGCTGATCGAGGCGGTCGAGTTCCAGCAGCCGCGCCGTCGTGGCCCGGTGCGTCCGAAGCTGCGCTACGCGCACCAGGGCGGCCAGAATCCGCCGATCATCGTCATCCACGGTAACGCGCTCGACGCCGTGACGGAAACGTACAAGCGTTACCTGGAAAACCGGTTCCGCGAAACTTTCTCGCTGACTGGGACTCCATTGCGCATAGAGTTCCGTTCGTCGAACAATCCGTACGCGGACAAGAGCTGAAGACGTCTGTTACACGCGTCACGCAAGGGGTTGGCCGCAAGGCCTATGCCCCCGGCGGGCCAGACAAAATCGGCTATAGTGTAGCGATTGGCGCCGGATCTCTTTTTCTTCGCCGCCAATCCAGATCAACCTGCAAAAAAAGATGGAGTACGCCATGAGCAACAAAGGGCAATTGTTACAAGACCCGTTTTTGAACGCACTGCGCAAAGAGCACGTTCCCGTTTCGATCTACCTCGTCAACGGCATCAAGCTTCAAGGGAACATTGAATCGTTCGACCAGTACGTCGTGTTGCTCCGTAATACGGTGACCCAGATGGTGTACAAGCACGCCATCTCGACGGTCGTGCCGGCGCGCCCGGTGAATTTCCACCCGGACGCGGAAGCCTCGTCCTAACCTATCGCAGCGGCCGGCATCCGGTCGCCGCGAGCGACCGATGCCAGCCGCCTTATCTTGACACCTGAAAATTTGATCAACGCAGCGCTCGTCGGCATCGATTTCGGCAAGACCGATTTCGAAGCCAGTCTCGAAGAACTCAGTCTTCTCGCCTCCAGCGCGGGGGCCCGTCCCGCAGTCACCCTCACGGGTCGTCGTTCCAGTCCCGATGCCAAGATGTTCATCGGCAGCGGCAAAGCCGAAGAACTCCGGCTCGCCTGCGACGCGCACAACGTCGAAATCGTCATCTTCAACCACGCATTGGCGCCCGCCCAGCAACGTAATCTGGAGCAGGCACTTAACAGGCGCGTGGTCGATCGCACCAGCCTCATCCTCGACATCTTTGCACAGCGTGCCCGCAGTCACGAAGGCAAGCTGCAGGTCGAACTCGCGCAGCTTCAGTACCTGTCGACGCGGCTCATTCGCGCGTGGACCCACCTTGAACGGCAGAAGGGTGGTATCGGCCTGCGCGGCCCGGGTGAAACCCAGCTCGAAACCGACCGCCGGCTGATCGGCGAACGCATCAAGATGCTGAAGTCGCGGCTCGACCGGCTGCGCCGGCAACACAGCACGCAACGCCGCCAGCGCGCGCGCAGCGGCACGATGTCGGTGTCGCTCGTCGGCTATACGAACGCGGGCAAGTCGACGTTGTTCAACGCGCTGACGAAAGCGCAGGCCTATGCGGCCGACCAGCTGTTCGCCACGCTCGATACGACGTCGCGGCGCGTGTACCTCGGCGACGAGGTCGGCCAGATCGTCGTGTCGGATACGGTCGGGTTCATCCGCGAGCTGCCTCACCAGCTGGTCGCCGCATTCCGCGCGACCCTCGAGGAAACGATCCACGCGGATCTGCTGCTGCACGTGGTCGATGCGTCGAGCGCGGTCAGGCTTGAACAGATCGAGCAGGTCAATGGTGTGCTGCACGAGATCGGCGCGGACACGATCCGCCAGGTGCTGGTGTTCAACAAGATCGACGCCGTGCCTGAGCTGGCGGCCCGCGGCGACGCGGTCGAGCGGGACGAGTATGGTAATATTTCGCGCGTCTTTTTGAGCGCGCGCACCGGTCAGGGTCTTGACGCGTTGCGTGCCGCCATCGCCGAAATCGCCTCCGCGGAACACCTTTCCAGCGCGACGTTACCCAACGGCGCGCTCGACGGCGCCCCCGCTGAACCACACGAAGACCACACGATTTCCGAACACGGGCGCTAACCGGTCCCGGCCGGTTCGTCGGCGTCTAATCTGGTGAACAAACTCTGGTGAACGAATACAACGAGCGGAGTACCTGGCGGCGGATGCGCGCCTTGCTGTCGATCAACGATCCCCGCTGGGGACGCGGCGAAGGCAATGGCAAAGACGGATCCCGTCCCCGCCTGAACGAATCGAAGCGTCCGCAAGGCGGCGACGGCGATGGTCCGCCCGATCTCGACGAGATGTGGCGCAACTTCAACCGGCGCCTGAACGGCCTGTTCGGCGGCAAGGGCGGCAACGGCTTCCGTCCTGACAACGGGCGAGCCGCGCGCGTCGGCGTCGGCATCGTGATCGGCGTGCTGGTCGCGGTCTACGCGGGCAGCGGGCTGTTCGTCGTGCAGGAAGGGCAGACGGGCGTCGTGCTCCAGCTCGGCAAGCTGTCGGGCACGGTCGGCCAGGGCGTGCACTGGCGCGCGCCGTATCCGTTCGCGTCGCACGAAATCGTCGATACGTCGCAGGTCCGCTCGATCGAGATCGGCCGCAACAACGTCGTGCGTCTTGCGAACGTGAAGGAAGCGGCGATGCTGACGCGCGATGCCGATATCGTCGACGTGCGCTTCATCGTCCAGTACCGCATCCGTTCCGCGACCGATTACCTGTTCCGCAGTGTCGATCCCGAGCGCAGCGTCTCGCAGGCCGCCCAGGCCGCGGTACGTGCGATCGTCGGCACGCGCAGCGCGGCCGACGTGCTGAACCAGGACCGCGACGCGCTGCGTGGGCAGCTCTCCGCCGCGATCCAGCGCGATCTCGATCGCTACCAGTCGGGGCTCGAGGTGACGGCCGTCACGATGCAGAGCGTTGCGGCGCCCGAGCAGACGCAGGCCGCCTACGGTGAAGTCGCGAAGGCGCGCGACGAGCGCGAGGCCGCGAAGCGTGCGGCGCAAGCCTATGCAAACGATCTGCTGCCGAAGGCGCAGGGCGATGCGGCGAAGCTCGTCGACGAAGCGAAGGCGTATGCCGATCGCGTTGTCACGGAAGCCGAAGGCGATGCCGACCGCTTCAAGCAGGTCTATGCGCAGTACTCGAAGGCGCCCGCGGTGATCCGCGAGCGGATGTATCTCGAGACGATGCAGGAAATCTATTCGAATTCGACGAAGGTGTTCGTCGGCAACAAGGGCGGCAACAGCGTCGTGTATCTGCCGCTCGACAAGCTCGTCGAGCAGGGGCGGCAAAACGCCGCGGCGTCCACCGGCGCATCCGCGCCCGATGCGGCGTCGGCACCGGCGGCCGTCGCGCCGGCAGCAGCGGCACCCGCGAGTGCGGCGTCGGCCGCGGCCGCGTCGGGCAACGACGTGCTGCGATCGCGCGAAGCGTTTCGCAGCCGGTCGCGCGAAGACGATACGAAGTAACGGGGAGCGCAGAACATGAACCGAATCATTGCGCTCGTCGTCGCAATCGTGATCGTTGCCTTCGCGGCATCGTCGACCGTCCTTACCGTCGATCCGCGCCACACGGCCGTGCTGTCGGGCCGTGACGGCGCGCAGCCCGAGCTGGCGGGCCCCGGCATCCATTTCAAGTTGCCGCCGCCGCTGCAGACGGCCACGCTGATCGACACGCGCCTGCAATCGCTCGAGTCGTCGGATCCGCTGCAACTGGCAACCGAAGACAAGCACGACCTGCTCGTCGCTTACGCGGTGAAGTACCGGATCAGCGATCCGATGAAGTACTTCACGACGACGGGCGGAGACCCGTCGGCAGCCGGCGACCGTCTCGCCGGCGCGCTGAAGAGCGCACTCGGCGACGCGTTCGGCAAGCGTGCGCTCGACGACGCGCTCGGCGGCCAGCGTGCGATCGCCGATTCGGCACGTGACGAAGTGAAGGCGAAGGCGTCCGGTTTCGGCGTCGACGTCGTTGACGTCCAGCTGACGCGTGTCGACTTGCCGGCCGCTCAGACCGACGCCGTCTATCAGCGGATGATCGGCGCGCTGCGCGATCAGGCGGCGCAGGTGCGTGCGCAAGGCGCGGCCGACGTCGAGCAGATCAAGGCCGACGCCGAACGCGAGCAGCAGGCCGTGCTCGCGAACGCGTACAAGTCCGCGCAGACGATCAAGGGCGAGGGCGACGCGAAGGCCGCGACGATTGCCGCCGACGCGTTCGGCCGCGATCCGCAGTTCTACCAGTTCTACGCGAGCCTGCAGGCTTACCGGAACACGTTCAAGCGCAACGACATCATCGTCGTCGATCCCGACAGCGAGTTCTTCCGCTTCATGCGCAGCCCGACGGGCGGTGCCGCACCGGCGGCGCCTGCTCCCCGCAAACACTGA
The DNA here is from genome assembly GCF_011753045.1 of Burkholderia sp. Ap-955. Taxonomy (NCBI): domain Bacteria; kingdom Pseudomonadati; phylum Pseudomonadota; class Betaproteobacteria; order Burkholderiales; family Burkholderiaceae; genus Burkholderia; species Burkholderia sp. Ap-955. The sequence goes on along the minus strand of NZ_VWWH01000068.1, from coordinate 17,193 downwards.
CCTTTGGGGCGCCGCGTCGAGCGGCGCCGTCGCTCGCATGGACCTGGCTGGCTCGTTGTTGCTCGCAGTAGCGCTGATGCTGATCATCGAGGGGGCGTTCCCCTTCGTGTTTCCCGTCGCCTGGCGCGACACGTTTCGTAGAATAGCTGAGCGGCCGCCGCATCATATCCGGATCGGCGGGCTGATCGTGATGGTGCTCGGGCTCATACTGCTGCTGCTCGCCACCTGACCGGGACCTGATCCAGCCGGCTTATCCGCCGTTCGTCCCGCCCGAATTCAGAATTTCCGATTCACATCGCGGCGCGCGTGTCGCGCGCTGTTTCCCGTCGTAGGACCGTACCGATGTCGACCTGGTTACTTCCCGAGAATATCGCCGACGTACTGCCGTCGGAAGCGCGCAAGATCGAGGAGCTGCGCCGCAGGCTGCTCGACCGCTTCCGTTCGTATGGCTACGAAATGGTGATGCCGCCGCTGCTCGAGTATCTCGAGTCGCTGCTGACGAGCGGCGGCGCAGACCTGCGCCTGCGCACCTTCAAGCTGGTCGACCAGCTGTCGGGCCGCACCCTCGGCCTGCGTGCGGACATCACGCCGCAGGTCGCGCGGATCGACGCGCACCTGTTGAACCGCCAGGGCGTGACGCGCCTCTGCTATGCGGGCCACGTGATGCATACGCGTCCGCGCGGCCTGCACGCGACGCGCGAGCAGATCCAGATCGGCGCCGAAATCTACGGGCATGCCGGGCTGGAAGCCGACCTCGAGATCCAGCAACTGATGCTCGACGCGCTGCATCTCGCGGGCCTGTCGCGCATCCGTCTCGACCTCGGCCACGCGGGCGTGCTCGCTGCGCTGCTGGCGCGCGACGCGCAGGCCGCCGAGCGCGGCGAGTCGCTGTACGACGCGCTGTCGGGCAAGGACGTGCCGCTGCTGAACGAGCTCACCGACGATCTCGGTGCTGATACGCGCGCCGCGCTGCGCGCGCTGCCGCATCTCTATGGCGACGCGAGCGTGCTCGTCGAGGCGCGCGCACGCTTGCCGGTGCTGCCCGAAATCACGCGGGCGCTCGACGATCTGGCGCAGCTCGCGGCACAGGCGAAGGGTGCCGAGGTGGCGATCGATCTCGGCGACCTGCGTGGCTATGCGTATCACAGCGGCGCGATGTTCAGCGCCTACATCGACGGCGTGCCGAACGCGATCGCGCGGGGCGGCCGCTACGACCACGTCGGCCAGGCGTATGGCCGTGCCCGTCCCGCTACCGGCTTCTCGCTCGACCTGCGCGAGCTCGCGCGGATTTCGCCGGTCGAGGCGCGCGGCACCGCGATTCTCGCGCCGTGGGCGCAGGACGATGCGCTGAGCGCGGCCGTCGCGGCGCTGCGCGATGCGGGTGAGGTCGTGATCCAGGCGCTGCCGGGCCACGATCATGTGCTCGACGAGTTCGCGTGCGACCGTTCGCTCGTCGAGCGCAACGGCGCATGGGTGGTCGAACCCCGATAAACAGGCGTTCGCGGGACGTGCTTCGGCGTGCATATCGTTGAAGCGAAACGGAAAAATTCGGAATCGCCCGCGAACATAGGTAGAATACGTTTTTAACCAGCTAACGAATCAACATGTCTGCCAGCGCAGTGAACGTGACTCCCGGGCGCAATGTCGTCGTCGTGGGAACGCAATGGGGTGATGAAGGCAAGGGCAAGATCGTCGACTGGCTGACGGACCACGCTCAGGGCGTCGTGCGTTTCCAGGGCGGTCACAACGCCGGCCACACCCTCATCATCGGCGGCAAGAAAACGATCTTGCGCCTCATTCCGTCGGGCATCATGCGTGAAGGCGTCGCCTGCTACATCGGCAACGGCGTCGTGCTGTCCCCCGAAGCACTGTTCAAGGAAATCGGCGAGCTGGAAGAAGCCGGCGTGAACGTGCGCGACCGTCTGTTCATTTCCGAAGCCACGACGCTGATCCTGCCGTACCACATCGCGATCGACCAGGCGCGCGAAGCGCGCAAGGGCGCGGGCAAGATCGGCACGACGGGCCGCGGCATCGGCCCCGCGTACGAAGACAAGGTCGGCCGCCGCGCGCTGCGCGTGCAGGACCTGTTCGACGCGAAGACCTTCGCCGACCGCCTGCGCGAAAACCTCGATTTCCACAACTTCGTGCTGACCCAGTACCTGGGCGGCGCGGCTGTCGATTTCCAGGCCACGCTCGACACGATGCTTGGCTATGCCGACCGCCTGAAGCCGATGGTGGCCGACGTGTCGCGTCGCCTGTACGACGCGAACAATGCGGGCCAGAACCTGCTGTTCGAAGGCGCACAAGGCACGCTGCTCGACATCGACCACGGCACCTATCCGTTCGTCACGTCGAGCAACTGCGTCGCAGGTGCGGCATCGGCTGGCGCGGGCGTGGGTCCGCAGAAGCTCAACTACATCCTCGGCATCACGAAGGCATATTGCACGCGCGTCGGCTCGGGCCCGTTCCCGAGCGAGCTGTACGATGCGGACAATCCGCAGCGTCAGGACCAGGTCGGCGTCACGCTCGCCAACGTCGGCAAGGAATTCGGTTCGGTCACCGGCCGTCCGCGCCGTACGGGCTGGCTCGACGCAGCCGCGCTGCGCCGCTCGATCCAGATCAACGGCGTGTCGGGCCTGTGCATGACGAAGCTCGACGTGCTCGACGGCCTCGACGAAGTCAAGCTGTGCGTCGGCTACAAGATCGATGGCAAGGATGCGGACATCCTGCCGCGCGGTGCTGCTGATGTGGCCCGTTGCGAACCTGTATACGAAACGTTTGCCGGCTGGAAGGAAAGCACGGTCGGCATCAAGACGTGGGAAGCACTGCCGGCGAACGCGCAGGCTTACCTGAGCCGCGTCCAGGAAGTGGCTGGCGTGCCGGTCGACATGGTGTCGACGGGTCCGGACCGCGACGAAACGATCCTGCTCCGCCATCCGTTCAAGGTGTAATTTTCAGATGACGCAGCAAATCACGATGACGGCGGCAGACTTGATGACTGATCCGCGCAACGACGACAAGAACCTGTGGGTAGGCTGGGACGAGTATCACCGTCTCATCGAGCTGCTCGCGCTCCAGGTGCATGCATCGGGCTGGAAGTTCGACCAGATCCTGTGTCTCGCGCGCGGCGGCCTGCGCGTCGGCGATCAACTGTCGCGCATCTACGACGTGCCGCTCGCGATCCTCGCGACGAGTTCGTACCGCGAAGCGGCCGGCACGGAGCAGGGCGACCTCGACATCGCGCAGTACATCACGATGACGCGCGGCAACCTGGCGGGCAACGTGCTGCTGGTCGACGATCTCGTCGATTCGGGCGTCACGCTTGCGCGCGTGCAGGAGCACCTTAAGGAGCGCTATCCGTCGGTGACGGCCGTGCGCTCGGCCGTGCTCTGGTACAAGGGTTGCTCGAAGGTCAAGCCCGACTATCACACGCAGTTCCTGCCGACGAATCCGTGGATTCATCAGCCGTTCGAGGAGTGGGACACGGTTCGCCCGCACAACCTCGAGGCGTGGATCAAGCGCGGTCGCGCACAGCGCGACGGCTCGGGCGCATAAGCGGCCGGCCAATCGAAGGAAAGCCTTGTACGGCGCCGCTTGCGGCGCCGTTTTTCATTGGGGCGCGATACGCGCCGGCGCCGCGCGTACCGTGGATCCGGTAGGCAGACGGCGCTGCCCCGGCTATGATTGGCAGCCCTGCCACAGCTCGCGCCGGATTGCATGCGCAGCGTGGATCACGTGGTTACAAGGCAACAGAGCAGGGGGGCGTTTCACGGGGGCGCGAGTAGAATAGCGCTCGTTTTGTCCGACCCGGACCCGATTATTACGCTTCATATGAACGACACGATCCACGCGACCGACGCAGCACACGCGCCGCATTCGACGCAACAACACTCGATGCGGGCGCTGGCGATAGCAGCCATCGGCGTCGTGTTCGGCGACATCGGCACCAGCCCGCTGTATTCGCTCAAGGAGGCGTTCAGCCCCGCACACGGCATTCCGCTCACCGAAGGATCGATTCTCGGCGTGATCTCGCTGCTGTTCTGGGCAATCATCCTGGTGGTCGGCATCAAGTACCTGCTGTTCGTGATGCGCGCGGACAACAACGGCGAAGGCGGCGTGCTCGCGCTGATGGCGCTGTCGTTGCGGCCGCTCGACTCGAAGACCCGGGTCGCGGGCGCGCTGATGGCGCTCGGGATCTTCGGCGCGTGCATGTTCTACGGGGACGCGGTGATCACGCCGGCGATCTCGGTGATGTCGGCGGTCGAAGGCCTCGAAATCGCGACGCCACACCTGTCCCATCTCGTGTTGCCGATCACGATCGTGATCCTGATCGCGCTGTTCTGGATCCAGCGCCACGGTACCGCGCTGGTCGGCAAGCTGTTCGGCCCGATCATGGTGCTGTGGTTCGTCGTCATCGCGGCGCTCGGCGTGTACCACATCGTGCGCGTGCCGGGCATCATGGCCGCCATCAACCCGTATTACGCGGCGTCGTTCATGGCCGATCACCTGCTGCAGGCGTACGTCGTGCTCGGCTCGGTCGTGCTGGTGCTGACCGGTGCGGAAGCGCTCTACGCGGACATGGGCCACTTCGGCGCGAAGCCGATCCGCATCGCCGCGTACGGGCTCGTGATGCCGTCGCTCGTGCTGAACTACTTCGGCCAGGGCGCGCTGCTGATCCAGAACCCGAAGGCGATCGAGAACCCGTTCTTCCTGCTGGCACCCGAATGGGGGCTGCTGCCGCTCGTCGTGCTGTCGACGGTCGCGACCGTGATCGCGTCGCAGGCGGTGATCTCGGGCGCGTATTCGCTGACGTCGCAGGCCATCCAGCTCGGCTACGTGCCGCGTATGAAGGTGCTGCACACGTCGGAACTCGCGATCGGTCAGATCTACGTGCCGGTGGTGAACTGGCTGCTGCTGTTCGTGATCCTCTGCATCGTCATCGGCTTCAAGAGTTCCGACAACCTCGCGGCCGCGTACGGTATCGCGGTGACGGCGACAATGGTGATCACCACCGTACTCGCCGCGGTCGTGATGGTGAAGGTATGGAACTGGAACCGGCTGCTGGTCGGCGCGATCATCGCGGTGTTCCTCGCGGTCGACCTCGGCTTCTTCGGCGCGAACCTGCTGAAGGTCGCGCAGGGCGGCTGGCTGCCGCTCGGCATCGGCGCGCTGCTGTTCTTCCTGCTGATGACCTGGTACAAGGGGCGTCACATCGTCAAGGAGCGCACGGCGGCCGACGGTATCCCGCTCGAGCCGTTCCTGCAGGGGCTGCTCGCGCATCCGCCGCATCGCGTGTCGGGTACCGCGATCTACCTGACCGGCAACGACAAGCTCGTGCCCGTCAGCCTGCTGCACAACCTGAAGCACAACAAGGTGCTGCACGAGCGCACCATTTTCCTCACGTTCGTCACGCGCGACTTTCCTTACGTGCGCGACGACAAGCGCCAGACCTCGCGTGATGCGGGCGGCGGGTTGTATATCGTCAAGGCCGAGTACGGCTTCAACGAGACGCCGGACGTGAAGGCCGTGCTCGAGGAATTCGGCCGCACGCACGACATGACGTTCGAGCTGATGGATACGTCGTTCTTCCTCGCGCGCGAAACGGTCGTGCCGACGCATCTGCCCGGGATGTCGATCTGGCGCGAGCGCGTGTTCGCATGGATGCACCAGAATGCCGCGAAGCCGACCGACTTCTTCTCGATCCCCGCGAACCGCGTGGTCGAGCTCGGGACGAAGATCGAAATCTGACCAAGGTGTGGCGCGCGGGCCGTCCGGCCGCGCGCCGTGCTTGCCGAAGTCATGAAAAAGCCCGCCTTTCGGCGGGCTTTTTTGTCTGTCGGAGAGGCGTGCGGGTGCTCAGCGCTTCAGCTTCGCGAACGCCGCGGCCATTGCGCCAGCCGGTTCCGGCTCGCGCGAACGCTGCGGGCGGGCCGCGCCGCGCCCTGCGTTGCCACGATCCTGGCCGCCGCGCGACGACATGCCGGGCGCTGCCGCGTCGTCGTCGAGGCGCATCGTCAGCGCAATGCGCTGGCGCTTCACGTCGACGTCGAGCACCTTCACCTTGACGACCTGGCCGGCCTTCACGACTTCGTGCGGATCCTTGATGAACTTGGTCGACATCGCGGATACGTGGACGAGGCCGTCCTGGTGGACGCCGATGTCCACGAACGCACCGAACGCGGCGACGTTCGTCACGACGCCTTCAAGCGTCATGCCGGGCACGAGGTCCGACACCTTTTCGACGCCTTCACGGAACGTCGCGGTCTTGAATTCGGGGCGCGGATCGCGGCCCGGCTTCTCCAGTTCGGACAGGATGTCGCGCACGGTCGGCAGGCCGAAACGTTCGTCAACAAATTCCGCGGGGGACAGGCCCGACAGCGCTTCGCGGTTGCCGAGCACGTCGTCGATGCGCTTGTTGATCTTCGCGAGCATCCGCTCGACGACCGGATACGCTTCCGGGTGCACCGACGAGCGGTCGAGCGGATTCTCGCCGCCGTTGATGCGCAGGAAGCCGGCGGCCTGTTCGAAGGTCTTGTCGCCGAGGCGTGGCACCTTGCGCAGGTGCTCGCGCGACGGGAACGGGCCGTTCGCATCGCGGTAGTCGACGATGTTGCGCGCGAGCGTCGCGTTCAGGCCCGATACGCGGGCGAGCAGCGGGGCCGACGCGGTGTTCGCGTCGACGCCGACCGCGTTCACGCAATCCTCGACGACCGCGTCGAGCGAGCGGGCGAGTTCGCGCTGGTTCACATCGTGCTGGTACTGGCCGACGCCGATGGCCTTCGGCTCGATCTTCACGAGCTCGGCGAGCGGATCCTGCAGGCGGCGTGCAATCGAGACGGCGCCGCGCAGCGACACGTCGAGCTCCGGGAATTCCTTCGCGGCCAGCTCGGATGCCGAATAGACCGATGCGCCGGCTTCCGACACGACGATCTTCTGCAGGCGCAGCTCCGGGTGTTTCGCGATCAGTTCGCTCGCGAGCTTGTCGGTTTCGCGCGACGCGGTGCCGTTGCCGATGCTGATCAGCTCGGCCTGCGTCTGCGCGGCGATGCGTGCGAGTTTCGCGATCGAGCCATCCCAGTCGCGGCGCGGCTCGTGCGGGTAGATCGTGTCGGTCGCGAGCACCTTGCCAGTGCGGTCGACGACCGCGACCTTCACGCCCGTGCGCAGGCCGGGGTCGAGACCGATTACGGCCTTCGGGCCGGCCGGCGCGGCCAGCAGCAGGTCGTTCAGGTTGCGCGCGAACACGCGGATCGCTTCCGTTTCGGCCGTTTCGCGCAATTGCGTGAGCAGCTCGTTCTCGATGTGCGGCTGCACCTTCACGCGCCAGCACCAGCGGCATACGTCGGACAGCCATTTGTCAGCCGGGCGGTTCTGGTTCGCGATGCCGAAATGGCGCGCGATCATCGCCTCGCCGGGGTGCGGCACCTGCGCGTCGAGCTCTTCGCCGAGGCCGAGCTTGACCGTCAGCACGCCCGCGTTGCGGCCGCGGAACAGCGCGAGGGCGCGGTGCGACGGCACGGTCTTGATCGTTTCCGCGTAGTCGTAATAGTCGCGGAATTTCTCGCCTTCCTCGTTTTCCTTGCCCTCGACGACGGCCGACGACACGACGCCCTGGTTGTGCAGATAGTCGCGCAGCTTGCCGAGCAGCTCGGCCGTCTCGCCGAACTGTTCGGACAGGATGTCGCGCGCGCCGTCGAGCGCGGCTTTCACGTCGGCGACGCCCTTGTCGGCGTCGACGTACGCGGCTGCCTCGGCCTGCGGGTCGAGCAGCGGGTTCGCGAGGAGCGCCTGGGCGAGCGGCTCGAGGCCGGCTTCGCGGGCGATCTGTGCACGCGTGCGGCGCTTCGGCTTGTACGGCAGATAAAGGTCTTCGAGCACCTGCTTGCTGTCGGCCGCGTCGATCGCGGCGCGCAGTTCGTCGGTCAGCTTGCCCTGTTCGTCGATGCTCGACAGGATCGACGCGCGGCGATCCTCGAGTTCGCGCAGATACAGGAGGCGTTCCTCGAGCTGGCGCAACTGCGTGTCGTCCAGGTTGCCGGTCACTTCCTTGCGGTACCGGGCAATGAACGGAACGGTCGAGCCTTCGTCGAGAAGTTGCACGGCCGCCGCGACCTGGCGCGGCTGGACGGACAGTTCGGTGGCGATGCGCTGTACGATCTTGAGTGCTACGGTTTCCGTCATGTCGTGGATGATCTGCCTGCTGAAATCGCGGCGGGGGCCGGCAGGCCCGAAGCGGCGGGCTGCGTGGCGGGCCCGACGGGCCGGATGCCGCGGGTGAGTGAAGCGGGGCATTTTGCCATAAATGGCGGAGCGTCCAGCCGGGGGTGATAGAATTTGACACATGTCCCGCAGCTTTCCTACGACGTTGCCAACTTCCCGAATTTCTCTCGTCGCGCTCGGCGCAGCGCTCGCCGCGGCTTTGTCTGCCGGGCCTTCCGGCGCGTTCGCGCAAGCTTCGGACGCAACCGCCCCGGCCGCCGCCGCGGCTGCGCCCGTGACGGCCACGGCCGCACCGGATTTCGACGCCCGTCAAAAAGTGCTCAATCAACGCTCCGCAGAAAACGATTATCGTTATGCGGTGGCCGAGCACGATTGCTACAGCAAGTTCTTCGTCAATCACTGTCTCGGCAAGGCGCGTGAACAAATGCGCGACGAGCGTGCGAGCATCCGCCAGGAGCAGCTCGCACTCAACGACGAGCAGCGGGCGGTGCGTGCGCAGCAGCGCGACCAGCAGCAGGCGCTGAAGGCGGCGCAGAACGCGGCGGAAGCACCGCAGCGCGCGGCGAACGATGCGGCAAACGCGGCTGCGTTCCGCGACAAGCAGGAGCAGAATGCTCTGAAGCAGGCGCAGCGTGGCGCGGAAGGGCCGCAGCGCGCGGCGAACAAGCAGGCATACGACCAGAAGCAGGGCGACTTCCAGCGCAAGCTCGACCAGGCGCACCAGCAGGCCGCGCAGAAGGCGCAGGAGCGGGCGGACAACGCCGCGCGCTACGAGCAGAAGCAGAAGGAAGCCGTGCAGCACAAGGCCGATGTCGAGCGGCGTCAGAAGGAAGCGGCCGAGAAGGCGCAGCAGAAGCAACAGCAGGGGCAGTAACGTGTTGGATTGATCGAGATCAGTCTCGGGCGCGCTGGCACGCCAGTCGGCGCGCTGCTTCGATGAGGAGGCAAGTATGCAAAACCGTCACACGGAACAGCAGCAGGAATTGCACAACCGTTTGGCTGCATTGCAGGAGCAGCACCAGCAGCTCGCTCGGGAGATCGAGCTGAAGGAAGGACACTCCGACATCGACGACATCACGCTGCACCGGCTGAAGAAGGAAAAGCTGGCGGCCAAGGACAAAATCATTTTGCTGCAATCGCAGCTCGAACCGGATAAGCGCGCCTGAGCGCGGCCTGGCAAGCGCCGGCGCCGCACGGGCGCTGGACACAGGAACGCTTGCCTTGAATTCACCGCTTGAAGCCCCCCCCGATGCCCGGCGTGACGCGACGTCCGCCGGGCGCGCACGTGCGCCCGAAGGCACCTTTGAGCTGAGCCGCAAGCGCGTCGACGAACTCGACACGATCTTCGGCGAAGGCGGACTGCTGGCGCGTGCGATCGACGGCTATCGGCCGCGACTGTCGCAGATCGAGATGGCGCGCGCCGTCGCGTCCGCGATGGAAGCGTCCGCGCGCCGGATGCCCGAGCCCGAGATCTTCGAAACCCGCAAGCGGCCGGCACGTCGCCTCGGCGACGGCGACAAGGCGGCCGAAACGGGCGCGGACGCCGCCGCGCCAGCCGAAGTCGACAGCGATGCCGGCGACAACACGCTGATCGTCGAGGCCGGTACGGGTACCGGCAAGACCTATGCGTACCTCGTGCCCGCAATGCTGTGGGGTGGCAAGGTGATCGTGTCGACCGGCACGAAACACCTGCAGGACCAATTGTTCGCGCGCGACATCCCGACCGTGCGCAACGCGCTGGCGGTGCCGGTGTCGGTCGCGATGCTGAAGGGCCGGGCCAACTACCTGTGTCACTACTACCTGCAACGCACGGCCGACAACGGCCGGTTGCCGTCGCGGCAGGACACGGCCTATCTGCAGGAAATCGTCCGCTTCGCGAAGATCACGAAGAGCGGCGACAAGGCCGAGCTCGCGAGCGTGCCGGAAACGGCGCCCGTGTGGTCGATGGTCACGTCGACGCGCGACAACTGCCTCGGCCAGGAATGCCCGCATTACAAGGATTGCTTCGTGATGCAGGCACGGCGCGAGGCGCAGCAGGCCGACGTCGTCGTCGTCAACCACCACCTGTTCTTCGCGGACATCATGCTGCGCGATACGGGGATGGCCGAGCTGCTGCCGAACGCGAACACGGTCATCTTCGACGAAGCGCACCAGTTGCCGGAAACGGCGACGCTGTTCTTCGGCGAAACGCTGTCGACGACACAGATTCTCGAGCTCGCCCGCGATACGGTGGCGGAAGGCCTGAGCCATGCACGCGACGCGGTCGAGTGGGTGAAGCTCGGCGGCGATCTCGAGCGCGCGGCGCGCGACTTGCGCCTGGCGTTCGCGAACGACCAGATCGTCCGCATGTCGCTCGCCCAGCTCGGCGACGATCACCCGATGTTCGGTGCGCTCGACGCGCTCGAGGCTGCGCTCGACGCGCTGGCGTCGGCGCTTGCCAGCCAGGCCGAACGGGCGGAATCGCTCGGCGCGTGCCTGCGGCGCGCACGCGAGCTGCAGGACCTGCTGGCCGGCTGGGTCGCACCCGGCGCGACGGAAGCGGCGGCGAAGGCCGACGCAACGGCGGCCGGCGACAAGGCGGCATCCGACGGTGATCCGAACGAGAAGGTGCGCTGGGTCGAAGTGTTCGCGCATACGGTCCAGCTGCACGAAACGCCGCTGTCGGTCGCGCCGATTTTTGCCAAGCAGCGCGCGGGCGTGCCGCGTGCCTGGGTGTTCACGTCGGCCACGCTGTCGGTGCGCGGCGACTTCACGCACTATGCGGCGCAAATGGGCCTCAGCTCGCGTCGCTCGATGACGCTCGCGAGCCCGTTCGACTACCAGACGCAAGGGCTGCTGTACGTGCCGCGCAACCTGCCGCAACCGTCTTCGCCGGCGTTTACCGATGCCGTTTTCGACGCCGCGCTGCCGGCGATCGAGGCTTCCGGTGGTGGCGTGTTCATGCTGTGCACGACGCTGCGCGCGGTCGACCGGATCGCGTCGAAGCTGCGTGACGTGATCGAATCGCGCGGCTGGAACACGCCGCTGCTCGTGCAGGGCGATGCAAGCCGCACCGAACTGCTCGACCGTTTCCGTGCGTATGGCAACGCGATCCTGGTCGGCAGCCAGAGTTTCTGGGAAGGCGTCGACGTGCGCGGTGACGCGCTGTCGCTCGTCGTGATCGACAAGCTGCCGTTCGCGCCGCCGGACGATCCGGTGCTGGCCGCACGGCTCGACGCGCTGACGAAGAAGGGGCTGAGCCCGTTCGCCGTGCACCAGTTGCCGCAGGCCGTGATCACGCTGAAGCAGGGCGCGGGCCGGCTGATCCGTGCGGAGACGGATCGCGGCGTGCTGATGATCTGCGACACGCGGCTCGTCGACAAGCCCTACGGGCGCCGGATCTGGCAGAGCCTGCCGCCGTTCAAGCGGACCCGCGAGATCGCGGTCGTCCAGGACTTCTTCGACGAGCATCGTTCGGCAAAGCGCACCTGACGGTGCGTGCGGCGATCGCCGCGCGATCGCACTGGCGCCGCCTGAATGCGGCGCCAATAAAAAACCCGGCTCGATGGCCGGGTTTTTTGTTCGTGCAGCGCGGGCTGTACGGTGCTTTCGTCAGAACTGCCACCACGACTTCTTCGAGCCGGGGCGCGAGTGGCCCGTGACATACGGGCTGTCGGGGAACGTGCCGGCGAGCACGCGCTTCGTGTCCTCGGCGAGTTCCGGCTGGTTCAGCTTGCCGTACGACAGGATCATGATGTGCAGTGCGTCCTCGATTGCCGGCGCGCCCTTGTAGTCCTTGATCGCGAGCTGCGCGCGGTTGATGGCCGCCACGTAGGCGCCGCGCCGGTAGTAGTAGTCGGCCGCGTGCACTTCGTGCGATGCGAGCGCGTTGACGATGTAGCGCATCCGCGCGGCGGCGTCGGGTGCGTACTTGCTTTTCGGGAAGCGGTCGACGACGACCTTGAACGCATCGTACGATTCGCGCAGTGCCTGCGGATCGCGCTCGCTCATGTCCTGGCCGGAGAAGCGGCCGAACAGCCCGAGATCGTCGTTGAAGTGGATCATCCCCTTCAGGTAGTACGCGTACGGGATATCCGGATGATCGGGGTGGAGCTGGATGAAGCGATCGACGGCCTGGTCGGCGGCGGCCGCTTCGTTATCCTTCCAGTTGCAGTATGCAACGTTGATCTGCGCTTGCTGCGCGAAATGGCCGAACGGATCGCGACCTTGCAGCGATTCGAAATATTTCGCGCACTTGCCCCAATCGCCGCCGGACAGTGCGTCCTGGGCCTCTGAGTATAATTTGTTGTTCGACCAGGTAGCCGTCTCGTCCTGCTTCTGCGGCAAGCCGTGGCAGCCGGCGATGAGGGCCGCGGCCGCTACCGCCGCAGCCCGGGCGGCGACGGTTCTGGCCGTGCGTTTGGTCGAATTCATCATGCTCGCATGTCCTAGCTTCAAGTCTCGGTGACCCAGTCTAAATGACCCGTTCAAGTTCGCAGAATGCCCAGCCGGGCACACCAAATCGCGAAGATTATAGCCCAAGCGATCGGCTCGCCGACGCTGCCTCGGGGGATTCCCTCGATGACGATCTGACCGGCGACGCAATGCAGCCGCCCGTCGTGCCGTCCGCAGCGGTCGATGAAGCGCCGCGCGTCGTCGAAGTGCCGATGGCGCTCGCGGGCGAACGCCTCGACAAGGCGCTCGCCCAACTGTTCCCCGAATTCTCGCGCAGCCGCCTGCAGAGCTGGATCGAGGCGCAGCGCGTGCTCGTCGACGGCGCGCCGGCGAAGATCCGCCAGCCGGTGCCGCTCGGCGCGAAGATCGAGCTCGTGCCCGACCTGCTCCCCGAGCAGCTCGCTTTCACGCCGGAGCCGGTGCCGCTCGACGTGATCTACGAGGACGACGCGCTCGTCGTCATCAACAAGCCGGCCGGCCTCGTCGTGCATCCGGCCGCCGGCAACTGGAGCGGCACGATCCTCAACGGGCTGCTGCATCGCTACGGCGACGCGGCGGCCGGCCTGCCGCGCGCTGGGATCGTCCACCGGCTCGACAAGGAAACGTCGGGCCTGATGGTGGTGGCGCGCACGCTGGCCGCGCAAACGGACCTCGTGCGCCAGCTACAGGCCCGCACGGTGAAGCGCCGCTATTTCGCGCTCGTGTGGGGCACGATGCCCGAGGAAGGCACGATCGACGCGCCGATCGGCCGCGATCCGCGTGAACGCACGCGCATGGCCGTCGTCACGGGCGCATCGGGCAAGCCCGCGCGCACGCATTTCCGCACGGTTGACACATGTCTGTGGCAACGTCAGCCGGTTTCGGCGATCCAGTGCGATCTCGAGACCGGTCGCACGCACCAGATCCGCGTGCACTGCGCGCACGCCGGGCATCCGCTGCTCGGCGATCCCGTGTACGGGCGTGCGCGCGGCAAGCGCTCGGTCACGCCGCTGCCGGACGGGTTCGCGCGACAGGCGCTGCATGCATGGCGGCTCGGTCTCGTGCATCCGGTCACGGGCAAGGCGATGCAATGGCGCTGCCCGCTGCCGGACGACATGAACGCACTCGTCGCGGCGCTCGGCTTCGGGCAGGGCGACGAGGAATTCGACGACGATGACGGTGTCTACGACGATGACGATTTCGGCGGCGAGTATCACGATGACGAGCCGGACCTGGACGATGAGGAGGAGTGAGTGCCGATGACGAACCTGGCGCCGTTGACGTGGCAGGACTGCGTACAGCCCGACTGGCAGGTGTCGCCGCGCGTGCGCGCGCTGATCACGACGCGCGACGGCGGGGTGAGCGAAGGCCCGTACGGGCGCTGGCAGGGCGGAGACGCGCTGCCGGGCGGGATGAACCTCGGCCTGCATACCGGTGACGACCCAGCCCATGTCGCTGGGAACCGCGCGCGCTTGCTGGCGCTGGCCGGCCAGTCGAGCGCTGCGTGGCTCGAGCAGGTTCACGGCGCGCAGATCGTGCGCGCGGACGAGGTGATCGCGGCGGCGCCCACGGCTACGGCGCCGGTGCAGGCCGACGCGAGCGTCACCGACCGGGCGGGTGCCGTCTGCGTCGTGATGGTCGCGGATTGCCTGCCCGTGCTGCTGTGCGACATGCAGGGCCGCGCCGTCGGCGCCGCACATGCGGGCTGGCGCGGGCTGGCGGCCGGCATCGTCGAGCAGACCGCGGCGCGTGTCGCGGCACTCGCGGGCGGTGCGACGGACGCGCTTCATGCGTACCTCGGGCCGGCGATCGGCCCGCGGGCGTTCGAGGTCGGCGCCGACGTGCGTGACGCGTTTCTCGACACGGCCCCGCAGTCGGAGCATGATGAAACCCGGCTTGCGTTCGTCGCGATCGATGGCGCGCCGGGCAAGTTCCTCGCCGATCTCTATGCGCTCGCGCGCCTGCGTCTCGCGCGTGCGGGCGTTGCGCACGTGAGCGGCGGGACGGCCTGCACGGTCACCGAACAGGCACGCTTCTATTCGTACCGGCGCGATCGCGTGACGGGCCGCATGGCAGCAGCGATCTGGCTGGCCGATTGACGAAATGCGCATGCGCGTGGAGTTTGTTGCGCCGCAAAATCGGGTTATCTCGATATTTCGGCAGCCATGCCGCGCTGCATGCGCGATTGAATGAAAAATCCCGAAGTCAAGTCAACCAAAATGTTTTATGTTTCGCCGGAACCCTTGTCCCGTCTGTTGTGCGAGGATTATCTCCGTACGGAAATGTTCGGCGGTTTGACATGGCGCTTCACATGGGGAAAACGATAATGATAAAAATACCGCACTGCGGCAGAATCTGGAGACGCCTCTCCAGAGCATGACGGCCCGGCTCGCAACCGGCATGCCGCGCGCGAGCAGGATTTCACGATAGACGCTCACGAATCACCGGTAAGGCAGGTAATGACAGCATCGAAAAAATCGTCGACGTCCGCTCAGGCGGGCACTTCTCCGGGCAGCATTGGTTTCGATCCGGCCGCCCAGCCGATGCAGCAGATGTTCGAGTCGTGGTTGAACGCGTGGCGCGGTTTTGCAGATCCGGCGCGCGCCGCGACTGCGTCGGCCACCGTGAATCCGTTCGCGACATTCCAGTTTCCGACATCGTTCCCGTTCCAGATGCCGTCGATGCCCGATTTCGGCGCGATGGCGTCGCCGTTCGCCGGGTTGAAGCTGCCGGCCGCCGCGATTCCGCCCGAGCGGCTGCAGGCGCTGCAGGCCGACTACGCGCGTGACTGCATGGCGCTGATGCAGCAGGCCGCCGCGGCGAAGCTCGAGTCGCCCGAACTGAAGGACCGCCGTTTCAGCGGCGATGCGTGGAAGGCGTCGCCGGCGCATGCGTTCGCGGCGGCCTGGTATCTGCTCAACGCGCGCTATCTGCAGGAACTGGCCGATGCGCTGCAGACCGATCCGAAGACGCGCGAGCGCATTCGTTTCACGGTCCAGCAGTGGACGGCCGCGGCCGCGCCGAGCAACTTCCTCGCACTCAATCCCGACGCACAGAAATCGATCCTCGAAACGCAGGGCGAAAGCCTGCGGCAAGGGATGATGAACCTGCTCGGCGACATGCAGCGCGGTAAGATTTCGCAGACCGACGAATCGCAGTTCGTGGTCGGCAAGAACCTCGGGTGTACTGAAGGCGCGGTCGTCTACGAGAACGACCTGATCCAGCTGATCCAGTACACGCCGAAGACGGACAAGGTGTTCGAGCGGCCGCTGCTGATCGTGCCGCCTTGCATCAACAAGTTCTACATCCTCGACCTGCAGCCCGAGAATTCGCTCGTCGCGCATGCGCTGTCGAACGGCCATCAGGTGTTCCTCGTGTCGTGGCGCAACGCGGACGCATCGGTCGCGCACAAGACGTGGGACGACTACATGAACGAAGGGCTGCTCGCGGCGATCGACGCCGTGCAGCAGGTCAGCGGCCGCGAACAGATCAACACGCTCGGCTTCTGCGTCGGCGGCACGATGCTCGCGACCGCGCTCGCGGTGCTTGCCGCGCGCGGCGAACATCCGGCCGCGTCGATGACGCTGCTCACCGCGATGCTCGACTTCACCGACACCGGCATTCTCGACGTGTTCGTCGACGAGGCGCACGTGCAGATGCGCGAGCAGACCATCGGCGGCAAGAACGGGTCGCAGCCGGGGCTGATGCGCGGCGTCGAATTCGCGAACACGTTCTCGTTCCTGCGGCCGAACGACCTCGTGTGGAACTACGTCGTCGACAACTACCTGAAGGGCCGCACGCCGGCGCCGTTCGACCTGCTGTACTGGAACAGCGATTCGACGAGCCTGCCGGGCCCGATGTACGCGTGGTACCTGCGCAATACCTATCTCGAGAACAAGCTGCGCGAACCGGGTGCACTGACCGTGTGCGGCGAGTCGGTCGACCTGACGCTGATCGACGTGCCGACCTTCATCTACGGTTCGCGCGAGGATCACATCGTGCCGTGGCAGACGGCCTATGCGTCGACGTCGATCCTGTCGGGCCCGCTGAAGTTCGTGCTCGGCGCGTCGGGGCACATCGCGGGCGTGATCAATCCGCCGGCGAAGAAGAAGCGCAGCTACTGGGTCAACGACAGCGACCTGCCCGAATCGGCGGACGACTGGTTCGCCGGTGCAACGGAGCACCCGGGAAGCTGGTGGACGACCTGGGTCGAATGGCTCGACCAGTACGGCGGCCGCAAGGTGGAGCCGCCCGCCCAGCCCGGTAACGCGCAGTTCCCGGTGATCGAGCCGGCGCCGGGCCGCTACGTGTTGCAGCGCGATTGACGAAAACCGGACAGCGGCGCAGGCTGTCCGGTGCACCGCAGTTTTTTTAACAGGGCCGGTAGCGATGCGCCGTGTCGTGCGGGCCTGGAGGAAAGGGAAATGACGGACGTAGTGATCGTATCGGCCGCGCGGACCGCGGTCGGCAAATTCGGCGGCTCGCTTGCGAAGATTGCGGCGCCCGAGCTGGGCGCGACGGTGATCCGCGCGGTGCTGGAGCGTGCGGGCGTGAAGCCCG
>NZ_VWWH01000067.1:0-41620 GCF_011753045.1 Burkholderia sp. Ap-955 | reverse complement strand
CGCTCGCCGACGGCGGCCTCGATGCACACGGCCACGCGTCCGACATGCTGCGCGCGGCGCTGCTGAAGATTGCGGCCGGCGTTGCGCCGCCGGACCTCACGGCGGTGTCCGGCGCGCTCGGCGCGGCGCTCGGACGGGCCTGACGAACAAGGGGACGAACACGCGCCGGCGGCCCTTGCCGCGCGGGCCCGCAACACGCTGCCGACAGCGCCCGCGCGCGTGTTAGAGTGCCGTGTGATCCGTGCGCGCCGTTGCCAGCGCGGTGCGGCGTTGCTTGTTGATCGCGGCCCGGTCAGGCCGCGGCGTCTTTGCTAAAATTCAAACCATGTCAAAGCCTTCCGATCGCATCAATCTCACCAACCAGTTCCTGATCGCCATGCCGAACATGGCCGATCCGACGTTCTCGGGAACGGTGGTCTATCTTTGCGATCACAGCGAGCGCGGTGCGCTCGGCCTCGTCATCAATCGTCCTACCGACATCGACCTCGAATCGCTGTTCAACCGCATCGACCTGAAGCTCGACATCGAGCCGCTGCTGCACATCCCGGTGTACTTCGGCGGCCCGGTCCAGACCGAGCGCGGTTTCGTGCTGCACGAGCCGGTGGAGGGCGCGAGCTACAACTCGTCGATGTCCGTCGAGGGCGGGCTGGAGATGACCACGTCGAAGGACGTGCTGGAGGCGGTCGCGACGGGCACCGGCCCGAAACGCTTCCTGCTGACGCTCGGCCATGCGGGCTGGGGGGCAGGGCAGCTCGAGGAAGAAATTTCCCGCAACGGCTGGCTGACCGTGGCCGCCGATCCGCGCATCGTGTTCGACACGCCGGCCGAAGAGCGCTTCGAAGCCGCACTCGGCCTGCTCGGCGTCAGCTCGTCGATGCTGTCCGGCGAAGCAGGGCACGCATGAGTGGCGCGAGTGCGCGCGATGCGACGTTCCTCGCGTTCGACTACGGCGAAAAACGTATCGGCGTCGCGGTCGGCAATGCGCTGACGCGCTCGGCCCGCGCGCTCGTCGTGATCCAGAACCTGAACCGCGAACACCGCTTCAAGGCGGTCGGCGACCTGCTGGCCGAATGGCGGCCGGACGCGCTCGTCGTCGGCCTGCCGATGCATCCGGACGGCACGCCGCACGACATGACGCAGCAGGCGAAGCGCTTCGGCAACCAGCTGAACGGCCGCTTCGGGCTGCCCGTCACGTGGGTCGACGAGCGCTATTCGTCGGTCGAGGCCGAGGCCGGGCTGCGCGAGCGCAATGTGCGCGGCCGCGCACGGGCCGACATGCTCGATGCCGAGGCCGCGCGCGTCATCCTTCAACAGTATTTCGATCAATCGTCCGACCATGAGCACCATTGACGCCGAGGCGCTTTACCGCGTCCTGCTCGACCAGATCCGCGCCGCGTACGGCACGGCTTTCGCCGAACCGGGCGGCCCGCGGCTCGCCGGCATTCACAGCGGCGGCGCATGGCTTGCCGAGCGCCTCGCGCGCGACCTCGGCGCGACGGCGTTCGGCGTCGTGAACGTCGCGCTGCACCGCGACGATTACGCGAAGAAGGGGCTGCACAGCCAGGCCAGCCCGACGTCGCTGCCGTTCGAGGTCGACGGCGCGCGCATCGTGCTCGTCGACGACGTGCTGTTTACCGGGCGCACCGTGCGCGCGGCACTCAACGAGCTGTTCGACTATGGCCGTCCGGCCGCGGTCGAGCTCGCGGTGCTCGCCGATCGCGGCGGCCGCGAGCTGCCGGTCGCCGCGCGCTTCGCGGGCGGCGCGCTCGACGTGCCGGCCGGCGCGACGCTCGTGCTCGCACGCGACGATGCGCAGTTCACGCTGCGCGTCGAGGCGCACGGCGCCTGAACGACACGCGAACCGTATCCCGGGCCGCTGGTTTGCACCGCGGCCCGTTTGCATAGTTGGAATCACGCACACCATGACCACCGACACCACTGGCCGCACCGGCAATCCCGCTGCGGCCGCGAGCCCCGACCGGTTCCGCTACGGCTTCCTGAAGGGCAACCCGCAGCTCACGAAAAACGGCGAACTGAAGCACCTGCTGTCGATCGAGGGCCTGCCGCGCTCGATCGTCAACCACATCCTCGATACGGCCGAGCAGTTCGTCAGCGTGACGGACCGTGAAGTGAAGAAGGTGCCGCTGCTGCGCGGCAAGTCCGTGTTCAACCTGTTCTTCGAGAACTCGACGCGCACGCGCACGACCTTCGAGATCGCCGCGACGCGCCTGTCGGCCGACGTGCTGAACCTGAACATCAATGCGTCGTCGACGAGCAAGGGCGAATCGCTGCTCGACACGATCAACAACCTGTCGGCGATGCATGCCGACCTGTTCGTCGTGCGCCACGCGTCGAGCGGCGCGCCGTACCTGATCGCCGAGCACTGCGCACCGCACGTGCACGTGATCAACGCCGGCGACGGCCGCCATGCGCACCCGACGCAGGGCCTGCTCGACATGTACACGATCCGTCACTACAAGCGCGACTTCACGAAGCTGCGCGTGGCGATCGTCGGCGACATCCTGCATTCGCGTGTCGCGCGCTCCGACATCCACGCGCTCACCACGCTCGGCGTGCCGGAAGTGCGCGCGATCGGCCCGCGCACGCTGCTGCCGGGCGGTCTCGAGCAGATGGGCGTGAAGGTGTTCCACAACCTCGACGAAGGGCTGAAGGGCGTCGACGTGATCATCATGCTGCGCCTGCAGAACGAGCGGATGAGCGGCGCGCTGCTGCCGTCCGCGCAGGAATACTTCAAGACCTGGGGCCTGACGCCCGAGCGCCTCGCGCTCGCCGCGCCCGACGCGATCGTGATGCACCCGGGCCCGATGAACCGCGGCGTCGAGATCGATTCGCAGGTCGCCGATGGCCCGCAGTCGGTGATCCTCAACCAGGTCACGTTCGGCATCGCCGTGCGGATGGCGGTGATGGGCATCGTCGCCGGCAACAGCGACTGAGCCCGCTTTCGCGCCTCCTTATTCACGCAATCAACGCATTCACAGACAGCGCATGAAGATTCATATCAAAGGCGGCACGCTGATCGACCCGGTCGCCGGCACCGAGCAGCGGGCCGACGTATTCGTCGCGGACGGCAAGATCGCCGCGCTCGGCACGGCGGCGCCGGCCGGTTTCAACGCGGACAACACGATCGACGCGGCGGGCCTGATCGTCGCGCCCGGCCTCGTCGACCTGTGCGCGCGGCTGCGCGAGCCCGGCTACGAACACAAGGCGACGCTCGCGTCCGAGATGGCCGCGGCCGTCGCGGGCGGTGTCACGACCCTCGTGTGCCCGCCGGATACCGACCCCGTGCTCGACGAGCCGGGCCTCGTCGAGATGCTCAAGTTCCGTGCGCGCAACCTGCACCAGGCGAACGTGCATCCGCTCGGCGCGCTGACGGTCGGCCTCAAGGGTGAGGTGATCACCGAGATGGTCGCGCTGACCGAGTCCGGTTGCGTCGGCTTCACGCATGCCAACGTGCCGGTGCGCGACACGCAGGTGCTGCTGCGTGCGCTGCAGTACGCGAGCACCTACGACTACACCACGTGGCTGCGCCCGCAAGACGCCTTCATCGGCCGCGGCGGTGTCGCCGCGAGCGGTGCGCTGGCGTCGCGGCTCGGGCTGTCCGGCGTGCCGGTCGCGGCCGAGACGATCGCGCTGCACACGATCTTCGAACTGATGCGCGTGACGGGCGCACGCGTGCACCTCGCGCGGCTGTCGTCGGCAGCCGGCCTCGCGCTCGTGCGCGAGGCGAAGGCCGAGGGGCTGCCCGTGACCTGCGACGTCGGCGTGAATCACCTGCATCTGATCGACGTCGACATCGGCTACTTCGATTCGCAGTTCCGGCTCGATCCGCCGCTGCGCAGCGAGCGCGATCGCGAAGCGATTCGCGTGGCGCTCGCCGACGGCACGATCGATGCGATCTGCTCCGACCACACGCCGGTCGACGACGACGAGAAGCTGCTGCCGTTCGGCGAAGCGACGCCGGGCGCGACCGGGCTCGAGCTGCTGCTGTCGCTGACGCTGAAGTGGGCCGACGAGACGCGTACGCCGCTTGCGCAGGCGCTGCGCCGCATCACGTCCGCACCGGCCGACGTGCTGAAGCTGCCGGCCGGCCGCCTTGCCGAAGGCGGCGCGGCCGACCTGTGCGTGTTCGATCCGCGTGCCCACTGGCGTGTCGAGCCGCGGGCGCTGAAGAGCCAGGGCCACAACTCGCCGTTCCTCGGCTACGAACTGCCGGCCACCGTGCGCGCGACGCTCGTGGCCGGGCGGGTCGCGTTCGAGCGCCACTGAACCACGCCGGACTATCGCCATGATTGCCATTCGCAAGCTGCGTCTCGTCTTTCACCTGTTGCGCGGCATGGCGATCGTCGCGCTGCGTTTTTCGCACGTCACACCCGCGCGCCGCGCCGAGCTGATACGCCGCTGGTCGCTCAAGCTGCTGCGGATCTGCGGGATGCGCCTCGTCGTCCATAACGACAGCGCGCGGCTCGACGCGAGCGCGCTCGTGGTCGGCAATCACGTGTCGTGGCTCGACATCTACACGGTCAACGCGTGGCGGCCGACGCCGTTCGTGTCGAAGGCCGAGGTGCGGCAGTGGCCGGTGGTCGGCTGGCTCGCCGAGAAGCTCGACACCGTGTTCCTGCAGCGCGAGAAGCGCACCGAGGCGATGCGCGTCATGCACGAGATGGCCGAGCGCCTGCGCAACGGCGGGCTGATGTGCGTGTTTCCGGAAGGGACGACGACCGACGGGCAGGAGCTGCTGCCGTTCCACGCGAACCTGTTCCAGGCCGCGGTATCGGCCGGCTGCGCGGTGCAGCCGATCTGCCTGATGTACGAGGACGCGCAGCGGCGGCAGTCGGTCGCGCCGGCCTACACGGGCGAACTGGCGCTCGGCACGTCGCTCGACATGGTGTTGCGCGGCGGCCCGCTCGTCGCGCACCTTTACGTGTGCGAACCCATCGCGCCGGGCGGCGACCGGCGGGCGACGTCCGCGGCGGCGCGCGATGCGATCGCGGCTGCGCTTGCAAAGCTGCAGGAGAAGGTTGGCAAGCCGACGGCCGAGTCGCTCGCGGAATTGCAGAAGCATGCGTATCCAGCGACGGAACTCGGTGCCGGTGCGGCAGGCGACGAGGCGGCTGACGCACCCGTGCCGGGGCGTGAGGGTTGACGCGCGTTCAGGCGACGCGGGTCAGCCTTTAATCACTCTCCGCCCGGCGCGCGGCACGCTTCGCATTGCACCTGCGTGACCGTGCGCTGCGCCGGATCGGCCGTCAGCCGTACGGCCGACAGCTGGTTCCCCCACACACACCCTGAATCGAGCGCGATGACGTTCTCGCGCACCATCAGGCCGAGCGCGGCCCAGTGGCCGAACACGACCGTCACGTCCTCCGTGCGGCGCCCCGGTACGTCGAACCACGGCAGGTAGCCAGGCGGCGCGCTGCCGGGGCCGCCGTTCGCCTTGAAGTCCATCGCACCGTCGGGCGTGCAGAAGCGTACGCGCGTGAACGCATTGAATGCCACCCGCATCCGGTCGCGTTTCTTCAGGTTCGGATGCCACTGGTTCGGTTCGTTCCCGTACAGGTGCTGCAGCGTGTCGCGCCAGTCCGGCGCGCGCAGTGCCCGCTGCAGTTCGTCGGCGAGTTCCAGCACGAGGGTCGCATCCCACTGCGGCAGCACGCCCGCATGCACGAGCAGCATCCCGTTCTCCGCATGCACGAACGGGCGGTGACGGACCCAGTCGAGCAGCGCATCGGCGTCGGGCGCGTCGAGGATCTCGCCGATGGTGTCGCCCGGGCGTTCGGTGCGCAGGCCGGCGGAGACCGCGAGCAGGTGCAGGTCGTGATTGCCGAGCACGACGGTCGCGCGCGGGCCGAGGTCGACGAGTGCGCGCAGCGCGGCGAGGGAGTCCGGGCCGCGGTTGACGACGTCGCCGGCGATCCAGAGGGGCGTGTCGGCGGGGGCTGAAAGCTTTTCTAACAAAGACTGGAAGGCGGAATGACAGCCTTGGATGTCGCCGATGGCGATGGGGGCGGGAAGCATGAGGGTCAGATCGTGCCGAAACGGGGTGAACTGGGGAGAATCGTATGAATATAAGGTAGCGCCATGGCTGTTCCACATCGGGCGGCCCGCCAGGCATGCGATTCTTCGTGGCGAAAAGGGTCCTCGCGCTGTATCAAGTTGTTAGCAGCATGGAGTTGGCACCGGCTGGATTCCTATAATTGACATTTTCACTCTGAAATTAACATCTCGTGACTTTGCTGGTATGACGACCGGTTAAAATGCCGGGCCTGATCGGCCGAGACTCGGCCACTGTGACATGACAAGAAGTGCGACGAGCGCCTGCCTGGCGCGCCGCACATTATTACTAGAGGACGTTTCATGATCCTGGTTACCGGCGGCGCGGGTTTTATCGGTGCCAACTTTGTACTCGACTGGATGGGCGTCTCGGACGAAGCCGTGCTCAACGTCGACAAGCTGACCTATGCGGGCAATCTGCGGACGCTGGCACCGCTCGACGGGAATCCGGATCATGTGTTCGCTCGTGTCGATATCTGCGATCGCGCGGCACTCGATGCGCTGTTTGCCGAGCATCGGCCGCGCGCCGTGATCCATTTTGCCGCCGAGAGCCACGTCGACCGCTCGATCCACGGGCCGGCCGATTTCGTGCAGACCAACGTCGTCGGCACGTTCACGCTGCTCGAAGCAGCGCGTACGTACTGGAATGGCCTGAACGACGCGAACAAGGCAGCATTCCGCTTCCTGCACGTGTCGACCGACGAGGTGTTCGGGTCGCTGTCCGCGACCGACCCCCAGTTCTCGGAAACGACGCCTTACGCCCCGAACAGCCCCTATTCGGCGACAAAGGCCGGCTCCGACCATCTGGTGCGTGCGTATCATCACACGTACGGCCTGCCGACGCTCACAACGAACTGCTCGAACAACTACGGTCCGTACCAGTTCCCGGAGAAACTGATCCCGCTGATGATCGCAAATGCGCTCGCCGGCAAGCCGCTGCCGGTCTACGGCGACGGCCAGAACGTGCGCGACTGGCTGTACGTCGGCGATCACTGCAGTGCGATCCGCGAAGTGCTTGCGCGCGGCGTGCCGGGCGAGACGTACAACATCGGCGGCTGGAACGAGAAGAAGAACCTCGACGTCGTGCACACGCTCTGTGATCTGCTCGACGCGGCGCGGCCGAAGGCGACGGGCTCGTACCGCGATCTGATCACGTACGTGACGGACCGCCCGGGCCATGATCGCCGCTATGCGATCGATGCGCGCAAGCTCGAGCGCGAGCTTGGCTGGAAGCCGGCCGAAACGTTCGAGACCGGGCTCGCGAAGACCGTGCGCTGGTATCTCGACAATCAGGGATGGGTGGACGAGGTCGTGTCCGGCGATTACCGCAAGTGGGTCGAAACGAACTATGCGCAACGCACGTGAGGATCTGATCGATGGCACGTAAAGGCATTATTCTCGCCGGCGGCTCGGGCACGCGGCTGTATCCGATTACCCACTCGGTGTCGAAGCAGCTGCTGCCGGTGTACGACAAGCCGATGATTTACTACCCGCTTTCGACGTTGATGCTCGCGGGAATTCGCGACGTGCTGGTCATTTCGACGCCGGCGGACACGCCGCGCTTCGAGGCGTTGCTGGGCGACGGCTCGAAGTGGGGGATGAACCTGCAGTACGCGGTCCAGCCGTCGCCCGACGGGCTCGCGCAGGCGTTCATCATCGGGCGGGATTTCATCGGTAACGATCCGAGCGCACTGGTGCTCGGCGACAACATCTTCCACGGTCACGATCTCGCGAAGCAGCTTCACGCGGCGAATGGGCGTACCGACAGCGCGACCGTGTTTGCCTATCACGTGCAGGATCCGGAGCGCTACGGCATCGTCGAATTCGACGACCAGATGCGCGCGATGTCGATCGAGGAGAAGCCGGCCCAGCCGCGCTCCCGCTACGCCGTGACCGGTCTCTATTTCTACGACAACGACGTGTGCGACATTGCGGCTGACATCAAGCCGTCAGCGCGCGGCGAGCTCGAAATCACCGACGTCAATTCCCGTTATCTCGCGGCAGGCAAGCTGCAAGTGGAGATCATGGGGCGCGGCTACGCATGGCTCGACACGGGCACGCACGATTCGCTGATGGAGGCCGCGGCTTTCATCGCGACCCTGCAGAAGCGCCAAGGCCTCGTGGTGGCATGCCCGGAGGAGATTGCATACCGAATGGGCTGGATCGATGCCGAGCGCCTGCTGACGCTCGCCGCGCCTCTCGCCAAGAACGCGTACGGGCAATATCTGAAGAACCTACTGACGGACAAGATTCTATGGCAATCACGGTAACTTCCACGGCAATTCCGGACGTCAAGCTGATCGAGCCCAAAGTCTTCGGCGACGCTCGCGGGTATTTCCTCGAGAGCTTCAATCAGCGGGAATTCCGTGAGCAGGTTGCGGATGTCGAGTTCGTTCAGGATAACGAGTCGCGCTCGGTCAAGTCCGTGCTGCGCGGGATGCACTATCAGGTCCGCCATGCGCAGGGCAAGCTGGTCCGCGTCGTCGAAGGCGAAGTGTTCGACGTCGCCGTCGATCTGCGTCGTTCCTCGCCGACGTTCGGCAAATGGGTTGGCAGTGTTCTGTCCGCGGAAAACCACCTTCAGATGTGGGTGCCTGCCGGATTTGCGCACGGCTTTCTGGTGATGTCCGAGGCGGCGACGTTTCAATACAAGACGACCGATTTCTGGTATCCCGAATTCGAGCGCGTGCTGCTTTGGAACGACGCACACGTTGGCATCGACTGGCCGCTCGACGGCGCTCCGGTGATCGCACCGAAGGATCTCGCCGGCACCGTGCTGGCGGATCTGGAGGCCTACGCATGAAGATTCTCGTGACGGGTGCGAACGGGCAGGTCGGATGGGAGCTCGTGCGTGCGCTGCAACCGCTGGGCCAGGTGGTAGCCGCGACACGTCAAGTCGTTGATCTCGGCGATGCGGCGGCCATCGCTGCATATGTCGACGCGCTCGCGCCCGATCTCGTGGTCAATGCGGCTGCCTATACCGCGGTGGATCGCGCCGAGGACGAGCCCGACTCTGCATTTGCAATCAACCGCGATGCGGCGGGCGCGCTCGCGCGTGCCACCCGGAAGCGTGGCGCATTGCTGATCCACTTCTCGACCGACTATGTGTTCGACGGGAGCAAGCAGACGCCGTATGCCGAGAGCGACGACGTCCGCCCGCTGAACGTTTACGGCGCGAGCAAGCTGGCCGGCGAACAGGCGATCGCCGAAGCCGGCGGCGACTGGCTCGTGTTCCGCACGTCGTGGGTCTACGCGTCGCGCGGCCAGAATTTCCTGCGCACGATGCTTCGGCTGGGTGCGAGTCGCGAGACCCTGTCGGTCGTCAGCGATCAGTTCGGCGCGCCGACGAGCGCGCGCATGATTGCGGACCTGACCGCGCACGCGGCGGCGAAAGCGCTCGTCGAGCAGCGGGCGGAATTGTTCGCGAGCGGCCTCTATCACATGACGGCGCAAGGCTCGACGACCTGGCACGCGTTCGCGGAAGCCATTTTTGCCGGCGCCAGAAGCCTGTCCCCACAGATAGGCCTGTCTGTCCGCGAAGTGAAGCCGATCCCCGCAGCCGAGTATCCGGCGAAGACGCCGCGTCCGACCTTTTCGGTGCTCGACAATACGCGGTTCGACGAGCGTTTCGGATTGCATCGGCCGCAGTGGTCGGACGGGCTTGCGCTCGTCCTCGCGGAACTGTTCGATGCCTGATGCCGCCCTGCCCGGGCGGTGCACATCACATCTCATGCCGAGTCGTTCGTGCGGCATGGTTTAGCTAGAGATTGTCATGCGGGAAATCATTCAACCATCACTGCCTATCTGGCGGCATCGCCGCCTGATCCTCCAAATGGCGCGCCGCGAAGTGGTCGGCCGATATCGCGGCTCGGTGCTCGGCCTGCTGTGGTCGTTCTTCAACCCGCTGCTGCTGCTGACCGTCTATACGTTCGTGTTCAGCGTGATTTTCAAGGCGCGCTGGAATACCGGATCCGATTCGAAGACGGAATTTGCAGTCGTGCTATTCGTCGGGATGATCATGTTTCAGGTGTTCTCGGAAGCCGTGAACCGTGCGCCATCACTGATCATCAGTAACGCGAACTACGTGAAGAAGGTCGTGTTCCCGCTCGAGGTGCTGCCTGTCGTCGCATTGCTTGTCGCGCTGTTCCATGCCGCGATCAGCTTCTGCGTGCTGGTGCTCGCGATGCTTGTGCTGGGTTTCCAGGTGCATCTCACGATCCTCTATTTCCCGCTGATCGTATTGCCGTTCATCCTGTTCACCCTCGGTGTCTGCTGGTTCCTGGCGTCGCTGGGCGTGTTCATCCAGGATATCGGCCAGTCGATCGGGCTCGTGACGACGGTGCTGATGTTCCTGACGCCGGTGTTTTATCCGGTGAGCTCGTTGCCGGCCAGTTACCAGCGTATCGTCAGAATGAATCCGCTCGCGTTCGTCATCGAGCAAAGCCGCAACGTCGTGATCTTTGGAGGCGTGCCGAGCTGGACCGGTGTGTTGGTGATGGTGATCGTCAGTGTCGGCGTCGCGGTACTGGGCTACCAATGGTTTAATCGCACGCGGAAAGGATTCGCAGATGTCCTCTGATCTTGCAGTCAGCGTGAAGGATCTGAGCAAGGTCTTTCATATTTACGATAACCCGCGCGCACGCCTGATGCAGATGCTGTTCGGCTCCCGCAAGCAGTATTACCGGGAATTCTGGGCGTTGCGCGATGTCTCGTTCGATATCGCGCGGGGTGAGACGGTGGGGATTGTCGGCCACAACGGCTCCGGCAAGTCCACGCTGCTCCAGGTGATCTCGGGGACGCTCGCGCCGAGCACCGGCAACGTCGAAACGAACGGTAAGGTTGCCGCGCTGCTCGAGCTCGGGTCGGGCTTCAATCCCGAGTTCACCGGTCGCGAAAACGTGATGCTGTACGGCCAGATTCTCGGGATGAGCGAGGAGGAGCTGGAAGAGAAGTATCCGGCCATCGTCGATTTCTCCGAGATCGGCGATTTCGTCAACCAGCCGCTGAAGACGTACTCGTCGGGCATGTACGTGCGCCTCGCATTTTCGGTCGCGATCCACGTCAATCCGGACATCCTGATCGTCGACGAGGCGCTGTCGGTCGGCGACGCGCTGTTCCAGGCGAAGTGCATGGCCGTGATGAAGAAGTTGATGGATCGCGGCACGACGCTGCTGTTCGTCAGCCACGACCCGGGTTCGGTGAAGGCACTGTGCAACCGCGCGATCCTGCTCGATCACGGCAACATGCTTGCCGTCGGATCGACGGACCATGTGATCGAATCGTATTACTCGTCCTATGTCCGCAAGAAGCAGCACGTGATTGCCGACGACGAGGCGCCGTCGACGCAGATCGCCGAGCTCGACGCCGACCTCAACGACGGCGCGGACGAGTTCCAGAAGCAGGCGGCGTTTCAGCGGATCCGCAACGGCCGCGCGAGCTTCGTCAACGTGCAACTGCTGAACGAGCAGGGGCGCGCGACGCGCCAGGTTACTTACGGCGACACCGTGACGCTGAGAATGGTCGTGAGCGTCGAGGAAGACTTGCCGCTGCTGGCATTCGGCTATCACCTGCGCGACAAGAACGGGTTCGATATCGCGTACTCGGACACCGGCCTCGAGCACGCGCATTTGTACGACGTGCATGCGGGCGAAGTCCACGTGGTCGACTGGACGTTCAAGGTATCGCTGCGCGGCGGCGATTACAGCATCAGCGCCGCCACGTCGGTGCCGACCGACCTGAGCATCGGCCAGGTCGACACGTGCGATCATGTGCCGATCGCCGTGCAATTCAACGTCTCGCGCGGCACCTATCTGCCGCTTTATGGCGCCGTGCATTTCGACAACAAGGTCCAGACGCGGCTGTTGTCGAAGACGGTAGCCTGACGCAGCGTTGGCCGGCAGCGGATCCGGCGCCGGGGCCGGCGTGCGGATCCGCACGAGGAATCAATCAGGAGTGCCCTATGAGACAAAAGCCGGATGGTTTCGCCAATCCGATCTATGTGACGAAACCGATGTTGCCGCCGCTCGGCGAGTTCACGTCGCAGCTGGAAGACATCTGGGACAGCGCGTGGCTGACGAACGGCGGTGCGAAGCACGCCGCACTGGAGGCAGCGCTCGCGAAGCGGCTCGGTGCCCGGCACTTCTCGCTGTTCAACAACGGGACGAGCGCACTGCTCGTCGCTTGCCAGGCGCTGCGGCTCGCCGGAGAAGTCATCACGACGCCGTTTACGTTTCCCGCGACGCCGCATGTGCTGCACTGGAACAACGTGACGCCGGTCTTCTGCGACATCGATGAGGAAACGCTGACCATCGACCCGGCGGTGGCCGAAGCGCTGATCACGCCGCGCACGACGGGTGTGCTCGGCGTGCATGTATACGGGATGCCGTGCGACGTGAACGCGTTCGAGCGCATTCGCGAGCAGTACGGCGTCAAGGTGCTCTACGACGGCGCGCACGCGTTCGGCACGGAAATCGACGGCAAGCCGGTCGCCGAGTTCGGCGACGCGACGATGTACAGCTTCCACGCGACGAAGCTGTTCCACTCGGCCGAAGGCGGCGGGCTGGCAATGGCTGACGAGGCGATGAAGCGGCGCGTCGATCTGCTAAAGAATTTCGGCATCTTGAACGAGACCGAAGTCATCATGCCGGGCACCAACGGCAAGATGAACGAAGTACAGGCGGCACTGGGTCTCGTCAATCTCACCCATTACGATGCCGAGCATGCCGCGCGGCAGCGCGTTGCCCAAGTTTACCTGAGCCGCCTGGACGAGATTCCCGGCATCACGTGCTTCCGGCTGCCTCCGAACGTCGGCCATAGCATGCAGTATTTCATCGTGCGCGTGAACCCGCAGGCATGCGGCGTGTCGCGCGATCGGTTGTACGACATGCTGAAGCAGTTCAACGTGTTTTCGCGGCGCTATTTCTACCCGCTTTGCAGTGAGCACAATTGTTATCGCGCGCTACCGAGCGCCGATCCTGGGAGATTGCCGATTGCGACGCGCGTGTCGCGCGAAGTGCTGGCGTTGCCGCTGTACGGTGAACTCGGGGAAGACGGGGCGAATCGCATCGTCGACATCATTCAATACATCTGCAATGGCAAACAGTAATTATTCGACCGGAGATTCGCGGCCGCGTGTCAGCGTTCTCACGACGTCTTACAACTACGGCAGATTCATCGGGGAGACGATCCGGTCGGTGCTGTCCCAGACGTACGCGTCGTGGGAACTGATCATTGTCGACGACTGTTCGACAGACGATTCCTGGGAGGTCATCCAGCAGTTCGATGACCCGCGGATTCGCGCGATGCGCCAGGAGCGCAACCAGGGCGCGTGCGCGGCGTACAACACGGCGCTGCGTCTCGCGTCCGGCGAATTCATCGCGAGCCTGGATTCCGACGACGTGTTCGTGCCCGAGAAGCTTGCCGCGCAGGTTGCGTTCATGGACGCCCATCCGGGTGTCGATATCTGCGGCAGCTTCATGGCGGAGATCGATGCGTCGAGCCAGCCGGTCGACCCCGACAAATGCTTTTATGCGCCGTGGTTCAATCAGGATCTCGACCTGAATGCGCCCGATAGCTGGGTGTGGGAGAACCACCTGTGCCATTCGACCGTGCTGGTCAGGAAATCCACGCACGACCGGATCGGCTTTTTCCGGGAGGACCTGACCTACTCGCCAGACTGGGATTTCTGGCTTCGTTCGCTCGCCGGCGGCGCCCGGTTTCATGTGATGAAGGACGCGCTCCTCCTCTACCGTGCGCACGGCGGCAACGTGACGCATCGCAATCGCGATGCGCTGATGTGGGAGTATGCGGATATCTCCGGCGGCGTCGTGCACCCGTACCTCGAGCGGATCGAGCGCTTCGACCTGCTCCGCAAGAGCATGGAGTCGTTCGTCGGGCGCTTCTTCGAGATTGACGGCGACTGGCGGCGGTTCCTGGAGCTGATCGAGATGCTGCGCGTGTACGACCGTCACGAGGACACGTTCAGGATTCCGCCGCATCTGTTCTTCAATGGCGAACTGACAGCGTTCGTCACGAGACTCGCGTCCGGGTGGTCGCCGCAGGCTTTTGCCGCCGTTCGCGAGCGCCTGTCGAAGCCGAAGGGTGCGTACGATGGTTCGGCGCCGGCGCCGGCGGCGGACGCGCAGGCGGCCGCAGGCGCCGCGACGTTTCAACTGCTGATTCGAGGCGAGCGCGACCGTGCGCTTGCCGAACTGGATCAGGTGCGTACCGAGCACGAACGTGTCGCCGCGGAACTCGAGCACGCGAAAGCGGAGCTGCGTGCCGCGGCCGACCGGGAAGGGCGGCTCACCGCCAGCCTGGCTGACGCGCAGACGGAACTCGATCGTGTCAGGGGCACCATCTGGGGCAAGGCGGATAATCTGTACCGGCGCCTGAGCCGATAGCCCATGCACCAGCGAATGATTCAAGATATCTAACCATGCCGCGATACCAGCATCTTCTGTACTTTGCACAACGCGTCTACCATCGCCTGCCGTTGAGCCAGGAGGCGAAGTGGCGCGTCCGCAAGGCCATTTCGCCGGTTATCACGTCGTTGCGCCACGGCAAGTCGATTCGTCAGGCGCTGCGGTCTGCCGTCACGCGTGAGGTGTTGCTCGACCACGCGCGTGAGTCGCGCCTGCAACACTTGATGCTCGACCTCGCGCAGCATGGCGTGAGAAATGTCAGCCATGTCATTGCCGTGCCGTTCCTTGGAACGGGGGGCGCGGAGAATGTCGCGCTCAATTTCTCGAAAGCGCTCCGCGAGATCCATCCGGACCGTCAGGTCCTGCTCGTCGTTGCCGATCGCGATCTGGTCGACGAGCGCGTTGCGCGGATCGACGGTGTGCATGTGGTCGTCCTGCGCGATTTCACGCGCGACGATTCGTACGCGCTGAAGCAGGCGCTGCTGTACGACATGCTGCTGGCGATCCGGCCCGCCGTATTCCACAACATCAACAGCGAGGTCGCGTGGAACGCGGTCATCGCGCAAGGGCCTCAGCTCAAGGAAGTCACGCGCCTGTTCGCCAGCATTTTCGCGTTCCAGTTCGCCGAGGACGGAAAGAGCAAGATCGGCTACGCGGCCTATTTCCTGCAACCGGGGCTGCCGGCGCTGACTGCGCTGCTGTCCGACAACCAGCGCTTCGTGACCGATGCACGCGCCGAGTACGGCCTCGGGCAGCAGGGCGACAAGCTGCGCGCCGTGTACAACCCCAGCCGCTTGGCGACCGCCGGGTGGAAGGCCCGGGCGCTCGCGCGCATCGCGAGCCGCGGGCAGGACCTGGCGGGGCAGCGCCCTGCGTTTCTGTGGGCCGGGCGGCTCGACAAGGAGAAGCGCATCGACCTGTTGCTGGCGCTCGTGCAGGCGTGCCCGCACATCGATTTCTACGTCTACGGCCAGGCTGTCGTCAACGTCAGTGAGCAGCTTCCCGATCTCGCGAACCTGCATCTGATGGGGCCGTTCACGTCCCCGGACGAGTTGGTGCGCGACCGCGCGTACACCGGCTTCATCTTCACATCGAAATGGGAAGGTATGCCGAATATCCTGCTGGAAATCGGCACATTGGGCGTACCGATCATCGCGCCGTCGGTCGGCGGCGTGGGCGAGCTGATATCGGATTCGACCGGATATCTGCTGTCGGAGAAGCCGGATGTCGCCGATTATCGCGCGGCGATGGAATCAGTCATTTCGAATTCGCAGGAAGTCGAAGCACGCGCACGCGCGCTCGTCGAGCTGATCGACGAGCGGCATACGTGGCAGCGGTTCGTCGAGCATGTCAAGGAGTTGGAAGGTTATGGGATCTGACCGGAAAGAATCGGGCACGGACGACTCGCGTGATTTGTCGTTGCCGCTCGTATCGGTGGTAATCCCCTGTTTCAATCAGGCGCAGTATCTGAATGAGTCGATCTCGTCGGTGCTCGACGCATACCGCGGGCCGTTGGAAATCATCGTCGTCGACGACGGCAGCACGGCATCCCGGACCGATATCCACTTACGTGCGGCGGAAGCGCTGTCGCCCGCAGTACGGGTGATTTCGCAGCAGAACGCGGGGCTTTCGGGCGCGCGCAACACGGGTATTGCCGCTGCGAACGGCGAATTCGTGCAATTGCTGGACGCGGACGACCTCATCGTTCCGCCGAAGCTCGACTTGCAGGTTGCGCATTTCCAGGTGGCGAATGCGCTCGACGTATCGGTGTCCAACTTCCTGTTGTGTGACGATTCCCGCTCGGTCTTTTCGAAGCATGACGAGGCGATCGCACATTCGGCGCTCGTGCTGTCCGATTTTCTGTACAAATGGGAGCGCGGCTTCGCGATTCCGATTCATTGCGCACTGTTCCGCCGCGCCGTGCTGCTGGACACGCCGTTCGATACATCCGCGCGCGCCAAGGAAGACTGGCTGTTCTGGTGCGGCCTGAGTGCGCGCGGCGCACGGATGGCCTATATCAACGCGCACAACGCGATCTACCGGCAGCACGCGCAAAGCATGCGCCGGTCCTATGTGAAGATGGGCAAGAGCTGGCTGCACGCGGCTGCCAAGATCGACGCGATGGTGTCCGCGCGCGAACCGGCGTTTTTCGAGTCTGCGGTCGACTGGTTCGAGAATTTCTATCGGAAGCACCCTGCGTACGCAGAGGAAATCGCGCAGTTGCGCGGCCTCCCGCGTGCAGCCGGATCGGGCGCTGCCGCGACGCCGGCCGTTCCCGTCGATCTGCACGCGCAGAAGCTCGCGCGCTTGCAGGCGGCCATCGCGAAGATGCCGGTGTCGGCGGCGCCGCTCATCAGCGTCGTGATCCCCGCATACAACCATTTCGACTATATCGATGGTTGCCTGCTGTCCGTTATCGAGCAGCAGGACGTCGCATTCGAGATCATTTGCGTCGACGATTGTTCTCCCGATGCGCGTACGACGGCGCTGTTGCGCGCGTTGCAGGGAACTCACCCGAACGTGCGGATTGTCCTCAACAGCGAGAACAAGGGCATTTCGCGCACGCAGAACGAGGCGGTCGCGCAGGCGGTCGGAGAATACGTTGCCTTCGTCGATTGTGACGATGCATTGGCGCTCGGCGCGCTGTCTCGTGTCGCGCAAGTCGTGACGCAGGGGCAGCCATGCGATTACCTGTTCACGGACCGGTTCGACATCGACGAAAGTGGCAACGAAATCCGGCGGGCCGACTACGGCGGATATCCGGCTATTGAGTTCAGGAACGACGAGGGCATCAAGGACGATCTGCTCGACGGCATGGTCGCGTCGCACCTGAAGGTCATTCGACGCGATGCATATCTGCAGTCAGGTGGTTCGATCGACGCGTATTCCGGCATCCAGGATTGGGAACTGGCGCTGAAGATCGCGGAATTCGGCAGCTTCCACTACCTGCATGAGCCGCTCTATCGGCATCGGATCCATACGCGATCCGTCACGTCGTCGGACAGCGTCGGCCAGTTCAGGAAGACCAATATCGTTCGCCGGCAGTTTGCCGCCAGATGGCTCTGTGGCGGGCGCGATCGAACCGGGCCGGTCGAGCGGTTTTCGAGCGACGCGAGATCGATGCCGTCGATTGCTCAACTGAAGGAAGCGTGGCGGCAGGGGCGACGATGCGAGATGTTCGTCGCGGCGGACGCACCGCCTCCCGTGCTCAATTTCCTGCGGGAATTCAATTCGTACTTCGACCGCATCGTGTGGACGAGTGCCGAAACCTATGCGGGCCTGCTCGGGTACGTGCAGCCAGGTGTGATGGTCGCGCACGGACAGGAGCAGCCTGACTGACCGCGGCGGCGCGCGACGCGCACACCACGGCGTGCGCCTGCGCGGTTCACGCCGGCCGTTTCACCATCGGCGCAGCCGGGTTGCCGACAACGGTCATGCCCGGTGGTACGTCCTTGGTCACGACGGCCCCCATACCGATCACCGCACCCTTGCCGATCGTCAGGGGTTTGTCGGGCGTGCCTTGCTTCAGCACCGCGCCCGTACCGATGTAGGCATCGTCTTCGATCACGATCCGGCCGTTGCAGGCGACGCGCGGAGCGAACGTCACAAAATCGCCGACTACGCAGTCGTGAGCGACATAGCTGTAGATGTTGCACTGGAAATGGCGGCCGATCTTGATATCCGATGTGCACATCGAGAAATCGCAGAACACCGCACCCTCGCCAACCTCGACGTTGTCGAGCGACACATGCGAACCGGCAGTCAGTGATCCGAACGCGAGGCCTTCGCTTTCGCAGCGCTGGACTAGCGTGCGGCGGGCCGCGGACGAGCCGAGCGACACGACGACCGCGCGGTCGCGATGCGCCGGCGTGATGAGGGCATCGAAGGAAATGACTTCGACGCCATTTTGGACGGTGCCGATTTCCGACGGCGTGTCGGAGACGAAGACGATTCCGGATGCCGAACCGGTACCGGTCCGGGCTTGATGTTGCCGTGCCAGCGGCAGGATCTCGCGCCCGAACCCGCCGCACCCGTAAATAGCGATTCGCTCCATCATTTACTCCGGTCTGAATGGGGAGCAGTCTAAAGGTAGCGATACACGGCGGGCAACCTCATTATGCGGGTTGCCCGACCGGCTTGCGCGGTATGGCGGCGGCACGGACCGGCGATCACCTTCCTGTAAACGGCCGCATGATCGCCCGCAGCAGCGGACCCAGTACCGGAATCCGGTGAAGGCGCAGATACGCGCGATAGATGATGAATATCCGTGCGCGCTGAAACGCGACCCACTGGTTCGCGTACTGCCGCAGTTCGACGGACTCGTTCCTGAGGAGATCGGCTTCGCGCGCATGAACGAGCAGCTTTGCGCGCGCGTCTGCGAGTTCCCGTCTCAATCGACGCAGTTCTTCCTGGTTTTCCGCGGACGAAGCGGCTTGATCGGCGGGCACCTGGGCAGGCGGATGGGATTCTTGATGGGAGGCATTCATACCGAATATCCGCTGAATGTTCGCGACGTACTGTGCGTCGCCGTGCTTGTCGTGAACGTAGTCGGAAGCGCGCTTCGACAGCGCTCCGAGCAGATCGGGTTGTGCGTACAGGCGCTCGACGGCCTCCCGATACGCGTCGACGGCTTCGTCGATGTCGTTGGATGCCTCGATGAGCATGCCGGTTTGACCGTCGAGCACGGCTTCGCCGATGCCGCCGATGTTCGGTGCGATGACCGGGAGTCCCGAGCCCATGGCTTCGAGAATCACGTTCGGCAATCCGTCGAACCACGACGTATAGACGAGCGCGTCGTACTCGTGCAGCGGAAGATCCGCGAACGCCGAGAACGGCCCTTTGTAGTTTGCGCCGGTCAAGTCGATTTCGAAGCCTGGCGTGATGCCGCCATACAGGTCGAGCGTGATGCCGTTGCCGCTCTGTGCGAAGTACTTCGACAGCGCGACGGCCAGCTGCGGCCGCTTCTGGCCGTCCAGCCGCGACGCCCACAGCAGGCGTCGTCGCGGTGTCGCATGAATCGTCGGCTCCTTGACGCCGTGCAGCAGCGCGGGGAGATTGATCCAGCGGGACGCGCTGGCGCCGAAGATGAACTTGTCGTCGACGACCGTCTGTTCGTTGTCGGTGACGATCCGTGTGATGTGCTGGATGTTGTTCGTCAGAAACTCGACCGCGCCGCCCGAAATGATCGAGACGTCGTCTTCGTAGACGCGCGTGTCGCAGAAACGATAGTACGTGACATCACGTCCGCTGAATTGCGCGAAATGGCGGCTCAGCATGCGATGCGAAAACACGCACGCACGAATGTGCAGCCGGGCGTCGGGCGCCGCTGAGCGAATCAGGCGTGCGGTGATGCGATCGCGTTGACGATCGTCGAGATCCTTGCCGAGCACCGCGACGTCGATGAAGATCGCAGCGTCTGGCAGCCGCGACAGCCACGCATGCTTGTCCATTGGTTCGCCGGACAGCACGAGGATGCGTTTCGATGCACCGCTTGCCAGCAGGCCGTTCATTACGTCGAGAACGTAGCGCTCCGCGCCGCCGGCGGGCAGGAACGGAATCAGGAACACGTCCGTAATCGGTCCGGCGTCGCGAATGGCTTCGCACATTTCGTAGTAGACCGCGGAGGGCTCGGGCGTCGACCACATCGCGCTCGTCTGGCTGCCGTGCCGCAGCGACAACGTATCGACGGCAGGATCGATCCGGTTGGCGGCTTCGGTCATATCCGACAGCATCCGGCTGCCGAGGAACTTCTGCTTGACGTCGTACCACGGCGGCAGCGTACGTTCGCCGGCGCGATACGCGCGATAATCGTCGGCGAATACGCGCAGGTAGACATCCGGGGCGAACAGGTTGGTGTCCGGCGTTTCGAGCTCGACGCTCTGGTTGCGCGCGGTTGCCATGATGCTTTGCTGGCGCTGACGATAGTACAGAACCGTATCGGGGATGTAGTGCGCCTTCATCCCGAGCGCAATCGCACACGAATTGAAGTGCCAGTCTTCGAATGCGTGGCCGCGTTGCGTGTCGCAGTGAACGTACTTGAGACGATCGAATGTCGAGCGATGGAAGAACACGCGCGACACGTACGGATGGATGTCCGCAAGCAGGAACGGCATCAGATCCGCTTCGCCGTACTCGGTAATGAAGTACATCGAACCGAATGCGATCAGGTACTGCGGGAACAGCAGGGCATCGTTGCCGTACTGCTTCGCAGCCGCTAGCGCTTCGACGAAGAAATTGAACGACACGAGATCGTCGGCGTCGGCCGTGGCGAAATATTCGCCTCGTGCAATTGCGCAACCGGAGTTTCGGCTCAGGCCCAGCGACCGGTTCGAGACCTCGATCGTCTGGACCCCATCAAAACTGGAGAAATCTGCCGACGCGATGACGGAGCGGGTCGCTTCGTTCGGGTTATCAAGGACGACGACAATTTCCAGGGTGATACCGCGGGCTCTTGCGAAGTCTGCCGCTTCAGTCAGGGACCGCAACGTCCGGTTGATGATGCCGCCCTCATTGTGGGCGTTGAGAATCACCGAAATATCAAACATAGGGTGCAGCTGGCCGGATGCGTATCGAGGTCACGCATTATATACAGAAGCATTTGGCGTTTCGGCGCGCGCACCCGCCCGCGGGGGCGGGGGCAGCGCACGCGAGGGCTGCCCGCTCCGTGCAGATGAGCCCCTGCCTTGTGCCCCTTTTTCCGGTCATGGCGCCTGTGGCGCGCGCCGCCACGTCATAATTGCTACAAATGGCAATCTCGGTTGCGCGGGCTGGCCTGCCTGCGCACACTAGTAACGCGCCTTACGCGCAAAATGTAAACAATAGTCAGCACGTGACTTCTCATCCGCAAGCATCCACTCGCTCACCGCACCCCGTCGACGAAATACTGTCGATTTCCATCGTGACGTACCATCCGGACGAGGCACTCCTCGCTCGTACGTTCTCCAGCCTTCGTGCGGCGTGCGCGCGTCTCCGGGCCGTGCGCGGCGGCGGTGCCATCAGCGTTTGCCTTGTCGACAACGGCGGCTTGCCGGATTTCGCAGCCGATCTTGCCGCATTCGAGCAGGCCGGCATCTCCTGTAGCGTGCTGTCCGGTCACGGCAACGTTGGCTACGGACGCGGGCACAACCTTGCGATGGAAGCGGCACGCAGCCGCTATCATCTGATCCTGAATCCCGATATCGACCTCGAGCCGGATGCGCTCGTGCACGCGCTCGACTTTCTCGACGCGCATCCTGAAGCAGGTTTGCTGTCGCCGCGCATCGGTGACGAATCGGGACGGATCCAGTATCTGTGCCGCCGCTATCCGGCGCTGGTGGATCTTCTGGTCAGGGGATTCCTGCCTGCGGCCTTGCGCCCGCCGTTCGAGCGACGGCTGGCAAGTTACGAGATGCGCGACCGTATCAATGAAACCGACGTCGTGTGGGATCCGCCTATCGTCAGCGGCTGTTTCATGCTGTTCCGCACCGATGTGCTCGTGCGTCTGCAGGGCTTCGATCCACGCTATTTCCTCTACTTCGAGGACTACGACCTCAGCTTGCGGACCGGTGAGTGCGCACGAACGGTCTACCTGCCGCTGGCGCGCGTGATTCATCACGGCGGCGGCGCATCCCGCAAGGGTTCCGCGCACATCCGCATGTTCGCGGCGTCGGCGTTCAAGTTCTATAACCGCTTTGGCTGGAGGCTGTGGTGACTCGCATCGTCGTGACGGGGGCAAACGGCTTCGTCGGCCGTGCGGTCTGCCGGCTGGCGCTCGCGGCAGGACATACGGTCACGGCGCTGGTACGCCGTCCCGGCGGATGCGTCGACGGCGTTCGCGAGTGGGTGCATGACGCGCCGGATTTCGCCGGGCTCGCGCACGCGTGGCCGGATGATCTGGAGGCCGATTGCGTGATCCACCTGGCCGCGCGTGTCCATGTGATGCACGACGAATCGCCAGATCCGGATGCCGCGTTCGAGGCGACCAACGTCGCAGGGACGCTGCGCGTTGCCGAAGCGGCGCATGCGCACGGCGCACGCCGCTTCGTATTTGCCAGCAGCATCAAGGCAATCGCCGAGGGCGATCGCGGCGTGCCGCTCGCGGAGGACATCGTACCCGCACCGCAGGATCCATACGGCCGTTCGAAACTGCATGCGGAGCAGGCACTCGCGCAATTCGGGCGGCAGGCGGGCATCGATGTAGTCACCGTCCGTCCGCCGCTCGTCTACGGCCCCGGCGTGCGGGCCAACTTCCTGCGAATGATGGACGCCGTCGCGCGAGGATTGCCGCTCCCGCTCGGCGCGATCGAGGCACGCCGCAGCCTCGTCTATATCGACAACCTCGCTGACGCGCTGCTGCGGTGCGCAACCGATCCAAGGGCAGCGGGCGAGTGCTTTCATGTCGCCGACGACGACGCGCCGTCGGTGGCCGGGTTGCTGAGGCTGGTCGGCGACGCGCTCGGCAGGCCGGCACGGCTGTTCCCTGTACCGGCCGCGATGCTACGCACGCTCGGCAGGCTGACCGGCCGCAGCGCCGCCGTCGACCGCCTGACGGGCAGCCTGCAGCTCGACACCGGCCGCATGAAGCGCATGCTCGACTGGCGACCACCTTATACGACGAGACAGGGCCTCGAGGCGACCGCCGCGTGGTATCGTTCGCGCGACAAACAGAAATAGACAATATGCATCCCGCGATTACCACGTGGCTCACGGTGGCCGGCGTCGCAATAGCCGCTGCCTTCGCCTCGACCCTTATCCTGCGGACGCTGCTCGCGACGGGGCTGGCCTGGCGCCTCGCGACCGATATTCCGAACGACCGTTCGCTGCATACACTGCCGACGCCGCGTGTGGGCGGCTGGGGCATTGTGCCGGTGTCCGTGATCGCAATGCTGTGGCTCGCGCCGTCGATGTGGCTGGTCGCCGTGGCCGCTGCGGGCCTCGCCGCGCTGTCGCAACTCGACGATCGGCGCGGGCTGCCCGCGCGGGTCCGGTTCGCGGCACACCTTGCCGCGGTCGTCGCGCTGATCGTCGTCTATCCGGCCGCCGCGCCGTGGTGGCTTCTCGTCGGCATCGGTTTCGGAATGGTTTGGCTGACCAATCTGTACAATTTCATGGACGGCGCGGACGGCCTTGCCGGTGGCATGGCGCTATTCGGCTTCGGCGCGTATGCGGCCGCCGCCCTGGCGGGCGCGCAGCCGGAGCCGGATCTCGTGGCGGGCGGCGCGGCGATCGCAGGCGCCGCGTTCGGCTTCCTGCTGCTGAATTTCCATCCAGCGAAGCTGTTTCTCGGCGACGCGGGCTCGATTCCGCTTGGGTTCATGGCGGGCGCGCTCGGTTACTGGGGGTGGCGAGGCGGGGTCTGGCCGATCTGGTTTCCGGCGATGGTGTTCTCGCCCTTTATTGCGGATGCATCTGTAACACTTGCGAGACGTTTGTTACGCGGCGAAAAGTTCTGGCAGGCGCACCGGGAGCATTATTATCAGCGCATGGTTCGCTCCGGCACCGGTCATCGGCGCACTGCCATCTACTGGTACCTCGTGATGCTCGCGGGCATAATTGTAGCCCTGTGGGCGTTGGGCCGTCCCACACTGCAGCAGTGGGGGCTGTTTGTCGCCTGGTATGGCGTTCTTGCGTGCATCGGTTGCGTGATCGACGCGCGCTGGCGCCGTGTCGGCATGGCCACCGAAAACAAATCTTGAGGTCTCCCGCCGATGTTGCGATCCAAAGCATCTTGGCTGTCATTGAGTGCTTTCCTGTTCGACCTGCTGGCGGTGCTTGCAGCGTGGTTGTTCGCCTATCTCGTCCGATTCAACGGTAGCGTCCCGACCGATTTCCTGAGCGGCGCGCTGATGGCGCTGACGTGGGTGCTGCCCGTGTACGCGCTGATGTTCCACGTGTTCGGCCTGTATCGCGGGCTGTGGGTGTTCGCGAGCCTGCCAGACCTGATGCGTATCGCGAAGGCAGTGGGTGGCGGTGGCGTGATCGTGATGATTGGCGCCGTGATGTTCCAGCCGGTGCCGATCATTCCGCGCTCGGTGCTGCTCGTGTCGCCCCTGATGCTGTTTCTGGCGATGGGCGGCGCACGCGCGCTGTATCGCGCGACGAAGGAGTACTACCTGTACGGCGGGCTCGTCGGCAAGGGCAAGCCGGTGCTGGTGCTCGGCGCCGGTACGGCAGGCGCGAGCCTCGCCCGCGAACTGTCGCGCTCGGGCGAATGGCGCCTCGTCGGCCTGCTCGACGACGACGTCACGAAGCAGGGCCGCGAAATCTACGGCTACAAGGTGCTGGGCTCGTTCAACGACCTCAAGCACTGGACCGATGCAATGAAGGTCGATTACGCGATCATCGCGATTCCGTCAGCGTCGGTCGAAACACAGCGCCGAGTCGCGACGCTGTGCGTGCGGGCCGGCGTGAAGGCGATGGTGCTGCCGTCGCTGACCGCGCTGATGCCGGGGCAGGGCTTCCTGTCGCAGGTGCGGAACATCGATCTCGAGGATCTGCTCGGCCGCGACGCGGTGACGATCGACACGCCGCACGTCGAGGCGCTGCTGCGCGGCCGCGTCGTGATGGTGACGGGCGCGGGCGGGTCGATCGGCTCCGAGCTGTGCCGGCAGATCCTGCGCTTCGCGCCGGCGCAACTCGTTGCGTTCGACCTGTCCGAGTATGCGATGTACCGGCTGACCGAGGAACTGCGCGAGCGCTTTCCCGACCTGCCTGTCGTGCCGATCATCGGCGATGCGAAGGATTCGCTGCTGCTCGACCAGGTGATGTCGCGTCATGCGCCGCACATCGTGTTCCACGCAGCTGCCTACAAGCACGTGCCGCTGATGGAGGAGCACAACGCGTGGCAGGCCTTGCGCAACAATGTGCTCGGCACCTATCGCGTGGCCCGCGCGGCGATTCGCCACGATGTGCGTCACTTCGTGCTGATCTCGACCGACAAGGCCGTCAATCCGACCAACGTGATGGGCGCGAGCAAGCGCCTCGCCGAAATGGCCTGTCAGGCGCTGCAGCAGACGAGCGGGCGCACGCAGTTCGAGACGGTGCGCTTCGGTAACGTGCTCGGCAGCGCGGGCAGCGTGATCCCGAAGTTCCAGCAGCAGATCGCGAAGGGCGGCCCGGTCACGGTCACGCACCCGGAGATCACGCGTTTCTTCATGACGATTCCGGAAGCGTCGCAGCTGGTGCTGCAGGCGTCGAGCATGGGGCATGGCGGCGAGATCTTCATTCTCGACATGGGCGAGCCGGTGAAGATCGTCGATCTGGCGTGCGACCTGATCCGCCTGTACGGTTTCTCGGAAGAGCAGATCCGGATCGAATTCACCGGGCTGCGGCCCGGCGAGAAGCTCTATGAGGAACTGCTCGCCGATGACGAGGCAACGACGCGTACCCCGCATCCGAAGCTGCGAATCGCGCGGGCGCGGGAAGTGCCGGACAATTTCCTCGACGAGCTGCTGCCGTGGCTGATGCAGCATCGTGTCCTGCCCGATGACGAAGTGCGGCGCGACCTGCGGCGCTGGGTGCCCGAGTATCAGACGGCTGCCGTTCCGGCGCTGAAGAGCGTACGGGTCGCGTCGAACCGCTGAACGCGGAGGTCCGTGTGGTCGCCCCGCAGCGGCCAGCCGGCCGGCCAAAAAGAAAAGCGCCCCGCAGGGCGCTTTTTTCATGCCGGGCCGAGAACGGCTCAGCGACTGGGCCGGTGTTTGCGCACCACCATCCACCTCGGCGCGCGGAACCGCACGATGCTGATGTACAGCCACACATAGGTCAGCGCAAACAGCACGACGAACACGAACAGGTGCACCGTATGCCGCCAGAACAGCGTCGCAGGTATCACCGCGACGAGGCACAGCAGCCACAGGTACGGCGACGTCAGTGAATTGCGGCGCGTCAGGTCGTGCGCGTGCTTCGTGCCGACGGCCCAGCGCATCAGCCGCTTGTACACGAGCATGTGCAGGTGCACGCCGTCCGGAATCCCGGGCGACATCCCGCGGATGAATTTCTTCCGGTAGATCGAAAAGCAGGTCTCGAAGATCGGGTACATGAACAGCAGCACCGGATACCACGCGGACACCTCGCGGTTGCGCATCACGAGCATGATCGCGAGCTCCGCGAGCATGAAGCCGATGAAGTACGCGCCGCCGTCGCCGAGGAAGATCAGTCCGGCCGGGAAATTCCACAGGAAAAACCCGAGCACGGCGCCCATCATGATGATCGACGCGGACATCACGACCGGGTCGTTGACGTGGAACGCGACATACGCGAGCGACGCGAACATCATGAAGCTGACCATCGACGCGAGCCCGTTGAAGCCGTCGATGATGTTGATCGCGTTCGCGAGCGCCGCGACCGCGAGCACGGTGATGAACGCCGAGATGACCACGTAGCCGAGCAGGAAATCGAGCGGCGGCACGCTGATGCGCTTGACCGCGATGCCCAGCAGCCAGAACGCCAGCGCGGCCGCGCCCATCGTGCAGAGCAGCCGTGCGCGCGGCGACACGCGCTTCGTCAGGTCCTCGACGAGGCCTGACAGGAACGCCGGCATTCCGCAGGCAACGATCCCGAGAATGCTGCCGGCGATCGTCGGATAGCGCCGGGACAGGATCAGCGCGGCAATGACGACGCCCGCGAGGATCCCGATGCCCCCGACCCGCGGCACGGGCCGCACGTGGAATTTCTGCACACCGGCCAGATCGCTGTCGATCGAGAATTTCTCGTGAAGGTGCGCATAGCGCACGATGAACAGCGTGACGAGCAGGGAAACGATGAAGCCGGACGCGAAGCTGAGCATGGGATCGCTCGAAAAATGGACAGCGGATTATACAAAACCGCGCGGGTTCCCCTCCTGCCATCGCCAGTGGTCGGCACACATTTCTTCGATGCCGAGCGCGGCACGCCAGCCGATGATGTCGGCCGCGGCCTGCGGGTTCGCGTAGCACTCGGCGATGTCGCCCGGGCGGCGGGCGACGAGCTC
Organism: Burkholderia sp. Ap-955; assembly: GCF_011753045.1. Taxonomy (NCBI): domain Bacteria; kingdom Pseudomonadati; phylum Pseudomonadota; class Betaproteobacteria; order Burkholderiales; family Burkholderiaceae; genus Burkholderia; species Burkholderia sp. Ap-955. Next base: position 14,176 of record NZ_VWWH01000067.1, on the reverse strand, counting down.
GTACGGCACCGGGCGGCCCGACGCCTTCTCGAACGCGCGCACGACTTCCAGCACGCTGTAGCCCTGGCCCGTGCCGAGGTTCACGACGAAGCTCGCGTCGCGCTTCGCGAGCGCGTCGAGCGCGGCGATGTGCCCCTTCGCGAGATCGACGACATGGATGTAGTCGCGCACGCCGGTGCCGTCCGGCGTCGGGTAGTCGGAGCCGAACACGCGCAGCTTTTCCAGCTTGCCGACCGCGACCTGCGCGACATACGGCATCAGGTTGTTCGGGATGCCGGCCGGGTCCTCGCCGATCAGCCCGCTCGCGTGCGCGCCGACCGGGTTGAAGTAGCGCAGCGTCGCGATCCGCCACATCGGGTCCGAGGTTTCGAGATCGCGCAGGATCTGCTCGGCGATCAGCTTCGACTGGCCATACGGGTTCGTCGCGGACAGCGGGAACGATTCGTCGATCGGCGAGCGCTCGGGCACGCCGTATACGGTTGCGGACGAGCTGAACACGAACTGCTTGACATTGCGCTCGCGCATGACCTTGAGCACGGCAAGCAGGCCACCGATGTTGTTCTGGTAGTACTCGAGCGGCTTCTCCACCGATTCGCCGACGGCTTTGAGCGCGGCGAAATGGATCGTGCCGGTGATCGGGTGTGCGTCGAACACCTTCGCGAGCGCGGCTTCGTCGCACACGTCGACCTGGTGGAACGCGGGCGTCTTGCCCGTTATCCGCTCGATGCGGCGCACGGATTCGGCCTTGCTGTTGACGAGATTGTCGACGATCACGACGTCGTAGCCGTTGCCGAGCAGTTCAACGGTCGTGTGCGAGCCGATATAGCCCGCTCCGCCGGTGACGAGGATGGTGCCTTTCGCGGTCATTGCTGATGCGCTCCTTCAGAGGGTGATACCGGTTAACGAATGGATAGTACGCCGGTAGCGTTCGACGACCTGCTGTTCGTCGAATTCCGCCGTGACCTTCTGCCGGCCGCGCGCGCCCATCGCGTCGCGGCCGGCCGTTCCGAGTTCGATCATGCGGAGCAACTGCTCCGCGAGGCTCGCGCTGTCGCGCACGCGGCACAGGAAGCCCGTTTCGCCGTCGGCGACGACGTCGCGGCAACCCGGCACGTCGGTCGCGACGATCGGGCGGCCCATCGCCGATGCTTCCATCAGCGTGCGCGGCACGCCTTCGCGGTACGACGGCAGCACGACGCAGTCGGCCGCCGCGATATGCGGGCGCACGTCGTGCGCTTCGCCGAGATATTCGATCACGCCTTCGCCGGCCCACGCATCGACATCCGCGCGGCCGATCGCGCTTGGATTGTCGACGCCGAGCGGTCCGAGCAGCTGGAAGCGCGCATTCGGGAAGCGCGCGCGCACGATGCGCGCGGCCTCCACGTATTCGCGCACGCCCTTGTCCCACAGCAGCCGGCCGATCAGGATGAAGACGGGGGCGTCGCCGGCGGGCAACGGCACGGGCGCGAACTGTTCGAGATCGACGCCTTCGCCGTGCAGCAGCCGCGCGCGATCGGGATGCGTGAGCAACTGCTCGTCGGTGAAGGTCGCGAGATCGTCGCGGTTCAGGAACCACACTTCACGCGGGAAGCGGAACGCGAACCGGTACAGGCGCTTCGCGACGCTTGCCGCGCGGCTCTTCTGGATGAAGACGTAGCCGAGCCCGGTCGTCACCGCGATCGACGGCACGCGCGCGAGCCACGCGGCGACCGAGCCGTAGATGTTCGGCTTGATCGTGTAATGGAACACGAGATCGGGCTTCAGCGCGCGGTAGTGACGCACCAGCGCGGCGAGCGTGCCGAGATCCTCGCGCGGGCTCGTGCCTTTCGATGCAACCGCGAGCGCCACGTAGCGGCAGCCCATCTGCTCGAGCAGCGGCACCGTGCGGTCGTGCGGCGCAATGACGATGACCTCGGCGCCGCGTGCGACGAGCGCACGGATCAGCCCGTGGCGATACGTGTAGATCGCCCAGGCCGTGTTGCAGACGAGCGCGATGCGCAGCGGGGAGGTGGCGGACATGAAAAAAAGAATAAATAAAGCGTCGTAAATGCCGGATACGCCGAATGGGCGTCACGCGGACGGCCGCGCGGCGAACAGCGTCTGCTTGATCCGCTGCAACGTCCGGTACGGCGTCACGAAATGCAGCAGGTTCTTGGCGAGGCCGGCCCAGTCGTACGGGTTCAGCGCGTTGAAATGGCTCAGCAGCAGCGTGAGCGTCGATACCAGCTGGCGCCGGCGCTTGGTCGCACTGATCCCGCCCTCGTTCAGTTCGTAATAGAGACCCAGTTCCGGCAGGTTCGCGCAATCGTAGCGTTGCATTAACCGTAAAAAAAGATCGAGATCCTCGGCCGCACGGTATTTGGCGCGATAGTTCCCCACTTCCCGCACGGCGTCGATGCGCAGCATCACCGACGGATGCACGAGCGGCGAGCGCAGGAAGCGCGTGCGGCGCAGCGTGCGCGGATCGGCGGGCGGGGTCAGCATGAAGCGCGGCTCGCCGGCGCGGGACACGACTTGCGTCCACATGCCGACACAGGCCACGCGCGGGTGGGCGCCGAGGTACGCGCGCTCTTTCGCGAGGCGCTGCGGCGCGGCGAGATCGCCCGCGTCGATGCGCGCGGCATAGCGGAAGCCGCGCGCGGCGAGCGCGTCGATCCCGGCCGCGAGCGCACGCTCGATACCGCTGTTCTGCGGCATGCGCAGCACATCGATCGTGAGGCCGGGCAGGTCGGGCGCGACGATCGGCGGCGTGCTGCCGTCATCGACGATCAGCACGTGCACGGGCGTGTCCTCGCGAAACGAGGCGAGGGTCCGAACGACGTCGTCGTGCCCGTTGTAGGCCGGCATCAGCACGGCCACGTCGTCGAGCGGGGTCGGGCAATCAGGGGACGTCATGGTCGCAGCTTGAAACGGATGTAATAAAAATTGACGGCGGCGGCGGCCAGATAGCCGGCCGCCAGCCCGACGAGCGCGCCGTACAGGCCGAGCCGCGGGATCGCGAACAGGTTGACGAGTGCCGCGATCGCGAGCGCGAGCAGCCATTTCGACAGCAACACGAATTTTGCTTGATATTTGAGAACGATAAGATTGCCTATCGCCTCGATGCCGGCGGGCACCGACAGCCAGACCGCCCAGCGGAAGATGTCGACCGAGGCCTCGTAGCCGTGGCCGAACACCTTGCCGACGATCAGCGGGGCGGCGGCGTCGAGCACGAGCGCGCCGGCCGTCATCAGGCAGGCCGTCATCGCGATCAGCCGGACAATGTTGCGGCGCAGCCGCGCGACGTCCTGCACGCGGTAGACGAAGGCGGGCGCGATCGTCTGCGCGAGCATCAGCGCGAGCGTGATCCAGTTCTCGTTGAGCTGCTGCGCGGCCGAGTAGCGGCCGAGATCGGCGAACGAAACATGACGCTCGAGCATCAGGCGGTCGAGCTTCAGGAACAGGTACATGCAGATGAGGCCGAGCCAGAACACCGTGCCGGCCGTTGCAAAGTGCCTGAACAGCGGTTTGTCGAACGTCCAGCCGAGCGCGCCGCCGTTACGATGCCGGTAGTACAGCAGCAGCGCGAAGCCGATTGCGGCGGCCTCGAGCGCCCACAGCCACGCGAAGCGGGCGGGGCCTGCGGCCGCGCGGACCAGCAGCCAGACGAGCAGCGCCTTCACCAGCGCCGTGACCATGCTGGTGACGAGCTGCGGCTTGCTGTAGGTCATGCTCTGCAGCCACGCGTTGATGACGCCGACGAACGGCTCGCGGAACACCATCGTGACCGCGAGGCCCGCGAGCATCGCGCCGACCAGCGGATCGAAGGCGCCCGCGGCGATCGCGATCCAGGTCGCGACGAGTGCGGCGACGGAGACGGCGATGCGCAGCGCGAATGCGCTGCCGAGCACCGCGCCGAGCTGGGCGGGCGGGCGCTGGACGATGGTCGGGACGAGGATTTCCGCGCCGCACACCCAGGTGAGCGGCGCCAGTACCAGGAGGAGCGTATTCGCATACTGCCATTTACCGAACACATCTGGCCCGAAATAACGGGCCAGCAGGCCGCTGATCGCGATCGCGACGCCGATCTGCGTGAGCCGTTCGAGCCCCAGCCAGACGAGATTCGCGACGGCCTTCGCGACGTCCGGATTGCCGAAGCGCTTCAGCATGCGCGGCAGCGGCGTGCGCGCGAGGCGGCCGGCAGGGCGCCCGGGGGCTGCAGGTTGGCGGCGACGGGACGGCTAGGCATTAAAATGGGCGGTATGCGCGTCATCAAAACCCGCGATTATAAGTGGGATCGGGGTCGCTCCCGCCGTTCGGCGCCAACGGTTTCGCTCCGTGCCGGGCCCGCATGTATCATGCGCGGCACCGGCGAGCGGCGGCCAGGCAAGCCAGACAATTTTCCATGCACGCAACTGAGAGAAGTGAATCGATGATCTCCCAATCCATCTTCAAGGCTTATGACATTCGTGGCGTGGTCGGCAAGACGCTCGATACCGACACCGCACGCGGGATCGGCCGGGCATTCGGCAGCGAAGTGCGTGCGCAGGGCGGCGATGCGGTCGTCGTCGCGCGCGACGGCCGCCTGTCCGGGCCGGACCTCGTCGGCGCGCTGGCCGACGGTCTGCGTGCGGCGGGCGTCGACGTCGTCGACGTCGGCATGGTGCCCACGCCGGTCGGTTATTTCGCGGCGAACGTCCCGCTCGCGCTGAAGGGCGGCGAGCGCCGCGTCGATTCGTGCATCGTCGTTACGGGCAGCCACAACCCGCCCGACTACAACGGCTTCAAGATGGTGCTGCGCGGTGCCGCGATCTACGGCGAGCAGATCCAGGCGCTGTACCAGCGCATCGTCGACGAGCGTTTCGAGACGGGCAGCGGCTCGTACGAACAGTTCGACGTGGCCGATCAATACATCGCGCGCATCGTGGGCGACATCAAGCCGGCCCGCCCGATGAAGATCGTCGTCGATGCCGGCAACGGCGTGGCCGGCCCGCTCGCGACGCGCCTGTTCAAGGCGCTCGGCTGCGAGCTCGTCGAGCGCTTCACCGACATCGACGGCACGTTCCCGAACCACCACCCGGATCCTGCCCACCCGGAAAACCTGCAGGACGTGATCCAGGCGCTGAAGGACACCGACGCCGAGATCGGCTTCGCGTTCGACGGCGACGGCGACCGCCTCGGCGTCGTCACGAAGGACGGCAAGATCATCTATCCGGACCGCCAGCTGATGCTGTTCGCGGAAGAAGTGCTGTCGCGCAACCCGGGCGCGCAGATCATCTACGACGTGAAGTGCACGCGCCACCTCGCGCAATGGGTGAAGTCGAAGGGCGGCGAGCCGCTGATGTGGAAGACGGGCCATTCGCTCGTGAAGGCGAAACTGCGCGAGACGGGTGCGCCGCTCGCCGGTGAAATGAGCGGCCACGTATTCTTCAAGGATCGCTGGTACGGCTTCGACGACGGTCTCTACACGGGCGCGCGCCTGCTCGAGATCCTCGCGAAGACGGCCGATCCGAGCGCGCTGCTGAACGGGCTGCCGGACGCGATGAGCACGCCCGAATTGCAGCTGTGGCTCGACGAAGGCGAGAACTTCCGCCTGATCGACAAGCTGCAGAAGGAGGCGAAGTTCGACGGCGCCGAGGAAGTCGTGACGATCGACGGCCTGCGTGTCGAGTACCCGGACGGCTTCGGCCTCGCGCGCTCGTCGAACACGACGCCGGTCGTCGTGATGCGTTTCGAGTCGGAGACGCAGGAAGGGCTCAAGCGCATCCAGGAGGACTTCCGCCGTGTGCTGACGGCCGCGAAGCCGGACGTCAAGCTGCCGTTCTGAGCATCGGCGGCCTCGGGCCGCCACCGGCGCGACAGTGAGTCCGATCGTCGCGCCATCCCCGAAAAGCGGCGCGTGCCTCAGGTGCGCGGCCGCTTTTTGTCTGTCCGCCCCTCCGGGCGAGATAAAATCCCCCCTTTATGCTTGTCGCCGGCTGCCTGCCGGCGTTTTTTCAGCGTGCAAAAGATCCTGATCGTGCGCGTGTCGTCGCTGGGCGACGTCGTGCACAACATGCCGGTGATCGCCGATATCCGGCGCCGCCACCCCGATGCGCAGATCGACTGGCTCGTCGAGGAAAGCTTCGTCGACCTGGTCAAGCTCGTCGACGGCGTGCGCAACGTGCTGCCGTTCTCGCTGCGCCGCTGGCGCAAGAAGCCGTTCTCGGGCGCCACGTGGCGCGAGATCCGCGCGTTTCGCCAGCGCCTCGCGGCCGAGCAGTACGACCTCGTGATCGACTGCCAGGGCCTCATCAAGACAGCCTGGGTCGCGAGCTGGGCGCGCGGCCCGCTCGTCGGGCTCGGCAACCGCACCGACGGCGCCGGCTACGAGTGGCCCGTGCGCTTCTTCTATCGCAAGCGCGTGCCGATCGCGCCGCGCACGCACGTCGTCGAGCGCTCGCGGCAACTCGTCGCGGCCGCGCTGGGCGACCCGGCGCCGACGCCGGCCGACCCGGTCGAGTTCGGCCTCGACACGCGCGCGGCGGCGCTCGCGGTGGCCGCGCTCGGCCTGAACCTGCCGGTGCCGTACGTGGTGTTCGTCCATGCGACGTCGCGTGCCGACAAGCAGTGGCCGGACGCCGCATGGATCGAGCTCGGCCAGGCCCTCGTGCGGCGCGGCGCATCGCTCGTGCTGCCATGGGGCAACGACGCGGAGCGCGCGACCAGCGAGCGGCTGGCGCAGGCGTTCGGCGCGGCGGCGATCGTGCCACCGAAGCTGTCGCTGCCGGCCGTGGTCGGCCTGATCGACGGCGCGGATGCGATCGTCGGGGTTGATACAGGTCTGGTTCACATCGCGGCCGCGCTGAAGCGTCCGACGGTCGAACTGTACAATTTCGCGACGGCCTGGCGGACCGGCGGCTACTGGTCGCCGAACGTCGTCAATCTCGGCACGGCGGGGCAACCCCCGTCGATCGCGCAGGTGAAGTCGGCGCTCGCGGGCTTCGGTCTCCTGTAACGCAGTCACACGCGCGAACCCACGCGAACCGAACATGAGCGAATCCCAGATCATCGAAGTCCCGTCCGCCGACTGGAGCGGACACAACCTGTCGGCGCCGCGCGAGCAACTGCTGGCCGCCGTCGAGGAAGGCAAGGTGCTGTATTTCCCGCACCTGCGCTTCGCGATCGAGGGCGGCGAGGAAGCGCTGCTCGATCCGGCGCTCGCCGACCCGAAACGCAAGAACATCAGCCTCGCGCCAAACGGCGGCGCGCTCGTCGGCGTGCTCGGCGACAGCGTCACGCAGTCGGCGGTGCGCGCGCTCGTCGCGCGCTTCCAGCAGCAGGCCGGCACGCTCGTCGACGGCCTCTTTCCCGAATACCGCGGCAAGCTGCGCGTCGCGCCGACGAGCCTGCGGCTGATGCAGGTCGAGACGCGCCAGACGTCGTGGCGCAAGGACGACAGCCGGCTGCACGTTGACGCGTTTCCGTCGCGGCCGAACTACGGCGAGCGCATCCTGCGCGTGTTCACGAACGTGAACCCGGCCGGCGTGCCGCGCGTGTGGCGCGTCGGCGAGCCGTTCGAGGACGTCGCGAAGCGCTTCCTGCCGCACATCAAGCCGCAGCTGCCGGGCGCCGCATGGCTGCTGAACCTGCTGCACGTGACGAAATCGCCGCGCAGCGCGTACGACCACCTGATGCTGAACCTGCACGACAGCATGAAGGCCGATCTCGACTACCAGAAGACTTGTCCACAGCAAACGATGCCGTTTCCGCCGGGCAGCGTGTGGATATGTTTCTCCGATCAGACTTCGCACGCTGTGATGTCCGGCCAGTTCATGCTCGAACAGACCTTCTTCCTGCCGGTCGACGCGATGGTGCGCCGCGAATGCGCGCCGCTCGGCATTCTCGAACGCCTGAAGGGCAGGGCGCTGGTTTGAGCGCGCCTCTTCTCCGTTGCAACATGAGGATCGCCGCATGCTGAGGGTGATCTATCGCGCGCTGTGGTGGCTCGTCGCACCGATCGCCGTCATCCGGCTTGTCGTGCGTTCGCGCAAGGAGCGCGGCTATCGCGAACACATCGGCGAACGCTTCGGCCACGTGGCCGGCCGTTCGCGCGACGACCGTGCGCCGCTGATCTGGGTGCATGCGGTTTCGGTCGGCGAGACGCGCGCGGCGCAGCCGCTGATCGACGCGCTGATGCACGTCCGTCCCGATGCGCGCATCCTGCTCACGCACATGACGCCGAGCGGCCGCGCGACCGGCGAACAGATCTTCGGCGATCGCGTGCTGCGCTGCTACCTGCCGTACGACATGCCCGGCGCGGTGCGACGTTTCCTGCGCGCGTGGCGGCCGACGCTCGGCCTCGTGATGGAAACCGAGGTGTGGCCCACGCTGATCGACGAGTGCCGCCGTGCTGACGTGCCGCTGGTGCTGACCAATGCGCGCATGTCCGCGCGTTCGTTCCGGCGGGCATCGAAGTTCGGCGCGGCGACGCATGACGTGTTCGGCGGCTTCTCGCGCGTGCTCGCGCAGAGCCCGGCCGATGCGGAGCGGCTGACGTCGCTCGGCGCACGCAACGTGACCGTGCTCGGCAACCTGAAGTTCGACATGACGACGCCACCCGAACTCGCGGCGCGCGGCCATGCGTGGCGCGAGGCGATCGGCACGCGGCCCGTGTGGGTCGCCGCGAGCACGCGCGAGAACGAGGAGGCGCTGGTGCTCGACGCATTCGCGGCGATGCGCACGCCCGGCGCGCTGCTGGTGCTCGTGCCGCGTCATCCGCAGCGTTTCGCCGAGGTCGAGGCGCTCGTCGAGCGCAGCGGGCTCAAGTGCGTGCGACGCTCGGTGTGGGCGGCAGACACGGCCGCGCTCGCGTCTGGCCGGCCGGCTGCCGAGCCGCTGCCGGATGACGTGACGGTGCTGCTCGGCGATTCGATGGGCGAGCTCGGCGCGTATTACGCGGCGGCCGACATCGCGTTCATCGGCGGCAGCCTGCTGCCGCTCGGCGGCCAGAACCTGATCGAAGCGTGCGCGGTCGGCGTGCCGGTGCTGATCGGCAAGCACGTGTTCAATTTCACGCAGGCGACCGCCGATGCGGTCGCGGCCGGTGCGGCGCTGCAGGTCGAGGATCCGCTCGATCTCGCGCACGTGCTCGACGCGCTGTTCGCCGACAAGGCGCGGCGCATCGCAATGGGCGCGGCCGGCGCGGCGTTTGCATCGCGTCATCGCGGCGCGACCGCACGCACGGTCGACGTGCTCGCGGCACTGTTGCCGCCCGCCGAACGCGGCGTGCGCACGCTGCAGGACACGCAGGACCCTTCCGACGACTAGGCGAAGGCGGCGCAATGCCGCCATGAGCGAGGCGTGGCGGCACCGGACGATGCCGCCACGTCGCTCAGACCGTCAGCAATCCCTTCTTCTCGATGAACGCGATCACGTCCGCGACGCCTTCGAGCGCCTTCAGGTTCGTCATCACGTAAGGCCGCTCGCCGCGCATCTTCTTCGTGTCGGATGCCATCACGTCGAGGTTCGCGCCGACCAGCGGCGCGAGATCCGTCTTGTTGATCACGAGCAGGTCGGACTTCGTGATGCCGGGGCCGCCCTTGCGCGGAATCTTCTCGCCACCCGCGACGTCGATCACGTAGATCGTCAGGTCCGACAGCTCGGGGCTGAAAGTCGCCGCGAGGTTGTCGCCGCCCGATTCGATGAACACGATGTCGGCGTCGGGGAAGCGCGACAGCATCCGGTCGACGGCCTCGAGGTTGATCGACGCATCCTCGCGGATCGCCGTATGCGGGCAGCCGCCCGTCTCGACGCCCATGATGCGCTCCTCGGGCAGCGCACCCGCGACCGTCAGCAGCCGCTGGTCTTCCTTCGTATAGATGTCGTTGGTGATCGCGACGAGGTCGTATTTGTCGCGCATCGCCTTGCACAGCATTTCGAGCAGCGTGGTCTTGCCGGAGCCGACGGGGCCGCCGATGCCGACGCGCAGCGGCGGCAGTTTCTTCGTGCGGCGGGCGGAGGAGGGAGCAGGTGCGTTCATGGCGGGTAGCGTCGGGTTCAGGAGCGGAACAACCGCGAATACTGGGTTTCGTGCCGCGCGGACAGGATGCCGAGCTGCGGCGCGAACGTGTTGACGGCGTCGGGCGGCGTCGCGAGCGCGCGGCGGACGGCCGCGTCGATCGCGCCGCGCAGCGCGACGATGATGCGTTGCCCGGCGAGCTGGCCGAGCGGCACGGCCTTCAGCGCGGCGGATGTCTGGTTCTCGACCCAGCCGAATGCGTACGCGGCGAGTACGGCGTCGGCGCTCGCGTCGTGCGCGGCGGCCGCGTACGCGAATGCAGTGGGCAGCGCGATCGGCGCAATCGCCGCGAGCGTCGCGCGGCGCGTGGCATCGCCCCATTCGAGCGACGCGCAGAGCTGCGCGAGCGACCAGCCCATCTGTTCGGTCTCGCGGCGCAGTTCCGCCGATTCGCGGCTCGCGATGAACCACGCATTCTCGGCGACGAGCGCCGGCGCGTCGTGCGCGTGCCAGCGCGCGAGCTGGTGCGCGAGGAACGGCAGCTCGCCGTGCGCGAGCACGTCGGTCAGGCCGCTCGCGATCCAGTCGCGCGCAGTATCCGCGTCGCGGATCAGGTTCGCGTCGAGCGCTGCTTCGAGTCCCTGCGAATAGCTGAACGCGCCGATCGGCAGCGCCGGCGATGCAAGGTGCAGCAGCGCGACGAGTTCAGTGGTGGTCATGGCCGTGGCCGTGCGCGCATCCGGGACCATGCTGATGGTCGTGGTCGTGGTCGTGGTCGTGGTCGTGCGAATGCGCGTTGCCGTGATGCTCGCCGAACACCTGCTGCGCGAGCGCGTAATCCTCGGCGAACGTCGCGTCGTGCCCGTGCTTGTGGCCGCCGCCGTACGCGCCGGCTTCCGGCTGGAACGGTGCAAGGGTCTCCTCGACCTGCGTGCCGAGCCGGCGCAGCATGTCCGCGAGCACCGGGTCGGCTTCGAGCTTCAGGTAGCCGTCGCCGATCTCGACCGGCGTGTGACGGTTGCCGAGGTGGTACGCGGCGCGCATCAGCGTGAGCGGGTCGGCCGCGCGCACGCGCAGCACGGTCTCGGGCGCCGCGGCAATGCGCACGAGCGCGCCGTCGTCGGCGACGAGCACGTCGCCGTCGCGCAGGATCGTGCCGCGCGGCAGCAGGACCGCGACGTCCTCGCCGGTGTCGAGCGTCGCCGCGAGGCGGCTCTTGCAGCGGGCGTCGTAGGCGAGCGTGAGCGTCGGCGCGCGCGCGACGAGCGACGCGGCGAGTTTCACGTTCGGGGCAATGCGTTTGTCGAGGGTGCGCATGAATCGAAAACCGGCAATCAGGTCAGAACAGGAAATAGCGCTGCGCCATCGGCAGTACCGTGGCCGGCTCGCAGGTGAGCAACTGGCCGTCGGCGATCACGTCGTAGGTTTCGGGGTCGACGCTGATCGACGGGCGCCACGCGTTGTGGATCATGTCGGCCTTCGTCACGTTGCGGCAGTTGCGCACCGGCACGATCCGCTTCGCGAGCCCGTAGCGTTCCGCGATGCCTGCATCGGCGGCCATCTGCGACACGAAGGTCAGCGACGTGCGCGCGAGCGCGCCGCCGCGGGTGGCGAACATCTCGCGATAGTGGACCGGCTGCGGCGTCGGAATCGATGCGTTCGGGTCGCCCATCTGCGCCATCGCGATCATCCCGCCCTTCAGGATCATCGACGGCTTGATCCCGAAGAACGCCGGCTCCCACAGCACGAGGTCGGCCCACTTGCCCGGCTCGATCGAGCCGACTTCGTGCGCGATGCCGTGCGTGAGCGCCGGGTTGATCGTGTACTTCGCGACGTAGCGCTTCGCGCGGAAGTTGTCGTTGCGCGTGCCGTCTTCCGGCAACGCGCCGCGCTGCACCTTCATCTTGTGCGCGGTCTGCCAGGTGCGGATGATCACCTCGCCGACGCGGCCCATCGCCTGCGAATCGGACGACAGCATCGACAGCGCGCCGAGATCGTGCAGGATGTCCTCGGCCGCGATCGTCTCGCGGCGGATCCGCGATTCGGCGAACGCGAGATCCTCGGCGATCGACGGATCGAGGTGATGGCACACCATCAGCATGTCGAGATGCTCGTCGAGCGTGTTGATCGTGTACGGGCGCGTCGGGTTGGTCGACGACGGCAGCACGTTCGACTCGCCGCACACCTTCAGGATGTCGGGCGCGTGGCCGCCGCCCGCGCCTTCGGTGTGGTACGTGTGGATCGTGCGGCCCTTGAACGCGGCGACCGTCGATTCGACGAAGCCGCCTTCGTTCAGCGTGTCGGTGTGGATCGCGACCTGCGTGTCGGTATCGTCGGCGACGGACAGGCAGTTGTCGATCGCGGCGGGCGTCGTACCCCAGTCCTCGTGCAGCTTCAGCCCGATCGCGCCGGCCGCGATCTGCTCGACGAGCGGCTGCGGCAGGCTCGCATTGCCCTTGCCGAGAAAGCCGAGGTTGATCGGCCAGCCGTCGGCGGCCTGCAGCATCCGCTCCATGTGCCACGGGCCCGGCGTGCAGGTCGTCGCGTTGGTGCCGGTGGCCGGCCCCGTGCCGCCGCCGAGCATCGTCGTGACGCCCGAGGCGAGCGCCTCGTCGATCTGCTGCGGGCTGATGAAGTGGATGTGCGTGTCGATGCCGCCGGCCGTCACGATCAGACCCTCGCCGGCGATCACTTCGGTCGCGGCGCCGATCGCGATCGTCACGCCCGGCTGGATGTCCGGGTTGCCGGCCTTGCCGATCGCGGCGATGCGGCCGTGCTTGATCGCGATGTCGGCCTTCACGATGCCCCAGTGATCGAGGATCACCGCGTTCGTGATGATCGTATCGGGCACGTCGGCGGCCACGCGCTGCGACTGGCCCATCCCGTCGCGGATCACTTTTCCGCCGCCGAATTTCACTTCCTCGCCGTAGGTCGTGAAGTCGCGTTCGATCTCGATCAGCAATTCGGTATCGGCGAGCCGGACGCGGTCGCCCGTCGTCGGCCCGAACATTTCCGCGTACGCGCGGCGGCTCAAGCGTAGTGTCATGGTGCTGTTCCTGAAGAGCGGGGCGCGGCTTACAGCGGCCCCATCACCTTGCCCTGAAAACCGTAGACGGCGCGATCGCCCGCGAGCGCCACCAGCTCGACGGTGCGCGTCTGGCCCGGCTCGAAGCGCACCGCGGTGCCGGCCGCGATGTTCAGGCGAAAGCCGCGCGCGGCCGCGCGATCGAACGACAATGCGTCGTTGACTTCGAAGAAGTGGTAGTGCGAGCCGACCTGCACCGGGCGGTCGCCGGTGTTCGCGACGACGAGCGTCAGCGTCGCGCGGCCCGCGTTCAGTTCGTGTTCGCCGTCGTCGGTGAGGATTTCGCCGGGGATCATGCGGGGCCTCACGGAATCGGGTGATGGACGGTCACGAGCTTCGTGCCGTCGGGGAAGGTCGCCTCGACCTGGATGTCGGGAATCATCTCCGGCACGCCGTCCATCACGTCGTCGCGCGTGAGCAGCGTCGTGCCGTAGTGCATCACCTCGGCGACCGTCTTGCCGTCGCGCGCGGCTTCCATCAGCGCGGCGGTGATGAAGGCGACCGCCTCCGGATAGTTGAGCTTCAGGCCGCGTGCGCGACGGCGCTCGGCCAGCAGCGCCGCCGTGAAGATCAGCAGCTTGTCCTTCTCGCGGGGAGTCAGTTTCATGAAGGCAAACGTTCAGGAAAACGTAATTTTTATCGGTGCGTGCGCGACGGGGCGGACGTGTGGGTCATCGTAGCACCGCGCTGTTTTGCGTGCGTCGTGTATCGGTTATGTAAGGAGCAAGGCGCGTGCCATGTGCATGGAACGCAGTGCGATGCGCGCTCGTGGTGCGCGATGCATGCACAGCGTGCAGCACCCGCCGCGACGCTGCGCCGAAACGGTGCGTGGCGCGGCCGCGCTCAGGTTTGCCAGAGGCGCAGCGGCCGTGCGTCCACGCCGTGCACGATCGGCCGCAGGTGCAGCCAGCAGTCGGTGAAGTGCCGTTGCAGCGCTTCCATCGACGTCGACAGTGCTCGGACCAGCACGACGCCCGGCGTCACGCAGGTCGCGCCGGCGCGCAGCGTGGCATCGAACGGCATCCGCGCGGCGAGCGACTCGGCGAGCGCGGCGTCGCACGCGGCGCCGGCGGCCCACAGCGTGCCGTACGCGGGAAAGCCGGCCAGACCCT
>NZ_VWWH01000066.1:0-42528 GCF_011753045.1 Burkholderia sp. Ap-955 | reverse complement strand
CGAGTCGGTCCCACCCCTTCCCATCCCGAACAGGACCGTGAAACGACTCTACGCCGATGATAGTGCGGATTCCCGTGTGAAAGTAGGTAATCGTCAGGCTCCCTAAGCCAAGAACCCCCGCCCGAAAGGCGGGGGTTTTTGCATTTCAGCGGCGGAAATGCATGCATGGATGGTGAAGAGAAGAGCGCTCCATCCATCACATCCCGACGGCACATCCGCCAGATCAATCAGCTGCCATCCTGCAGTCAATCCTCACCCCGGGAACGAAATCACACGATTTGATACGATCGACGTGCCGTCGGCGATTGCACACGTCGACGTTCATGTTCGAAACCAGGGCTTGATGGAGAGGGCGGGAATGAATATCGGCGACGCGTCGCGCGAATCCGGAGTCAGCGCAAAGATGATCCGGTACTACGAACAGGTCGGTCTGCTTGCGCCAAGCAAGCGTACTGATGCCGGCTACCGGATCTACGGCGCAGACGAGATCCATATCCTGCGCTTCATCCGTCAGGCGCGACGCCTTGGCTTTCTCGTCGAGGACATCCGCAAGCTGCTGATGCTCTGGCAAGACCGTTCCCGCGCGAGCGCCGAAGTGAAGTCGATTGCCCTCGAGCATGTGGCCGAACTCGACAAGCGCATCGCCGAGCTGAGCGACATGCGCGACACACTGGCCGATCTTGCTGCGCACTGTCATGGTGACGGGCGGCCCGAATGCCCGATATTGGCGCGTCTGTCCGACCCTGTCGATGAACCAAATTAGTGCGCCCACTCGACGTCCAAATCAGGCCTCGACTCGATTTTCATAAAAATCAATGGGTTATGCGATGTTGGCGGCCAGCCATTCCGATTAGGAATGGTTTCCATGCAAGTATTTCACTAGCATCTTGGTGCGGCATCGCTATAATTCGGGATAACCCTATACGGGAAATCCCTGAACACCGATTCACCAGGGGTCCCCCTTCCTTGGAGAATGTCATGATCGCCTACATCGTCGAAAAGCTGAGCAACTGGTTCGAATCCGCAGAACGTGAACGCCGTGAGGCCTACCTTGCCACGTCGTCGGACATCGTCCAGCTCGAGAGCCGCATTCGCTCGCTGGAAATCAACGGCTACTCGCTGTAATCGGAGTCGCCGTCAGGTGCCACGTGGCACCGAACGATAAGCAAGCCCCGTATTTGACGGGGCTTTGTCTTTTTGTGCGCCGGATCTGGCGCAATCGTCAGTGCAGCGCTATGGTATGCACCTGCTTTTCATCCTGAAGGACACGATCATGCGTTTGCGTCTCGATGTGCGTCGAAGTGCCCGCGCGCGTCTCGTTCTGGGGGCGGCGGTGCTTGTCCACGGACTCGCGGCTGTTGCCGCGACGCCGTCCAAGCCGCTGATTCTCGATACGCAACGCGGTATCCAGGACGGCAAGGGCGGGCTGGTGCTGCAAACGGCACCGTTGTCTTCCGAGCCGATCGTCGAGCCCGCAGGGATGCGGGCTCCGGCCGGGCAGGCGCCGAACACGTCGGTTCCGCTGTTCGTCGCGCCGTATATCAATGTCCCCGCATGGGGTGGGCAGCCGGCCAACCAGCCGAGGCTCGCGCCGAGACCTCAGCCGTAACGGCCCGTCGCCCGATCAGTTTCCGCGGTGCTCGATCTGGCAGCGGGCGCCGCTATCCTGTCCGAGCATCTCGACCAGGTAGGGCAGTGCCTCGTTCATGCTCTGGGCGAGCGTATACGGCGGATTCAGAATGAACATCCCGCTGCCGTAGAGACCCAACCCGTCAGTCGGCGGATTCGACACCGTCAGTGTCAGGTGCAGCCAGTTGTTCGGTTGCAGGCGCTTCAACTGCTCGGGAAAACGCTGCGATTCCGTCCGGGTCACCTGCGGGTACCAGACTGCATAGCATCCCGTCGCGAATCGCTTCAGACACTCCGTCACGCAAGCCACTGTGCGCGCGTAATCCTTCTTGTCCTCGTAGGACGGGTCGATCAGCACGAGTGCGCGTCGCGGCGGCGGCGGCAGCAGCGCCTTGATGCCTTCGAAGCCGTCGCCGGCGAAGATCATCGCGCGTCGCCCTGCATCGCGAAAATTGTGGCGCAGCACGTCGATTTCTGTCGTGTGCATTTCGAACAGGCGCATGCGGTCCTGCTCGCGCATCGATCGCCATGCGATGTAAGGGGAACCCGGGTAGAAGCGCAGTTCACCGTCGTCGTTCAGCGCGCGCACTTCATCCACATAGTCGCCCAGCGCCTCCGGCAGGTTCTTTTCGTTCCACAGCCGGCCGATGCCGGTGTCGAATTCCGACGTCTTCGCCGCGTAGCCGTCGCGCAGCGAGTACACGCCGGCACCTGCATGCGTGTCGATGTACCAGTAAGACTTGTCCTTCTTGTTCAGGTAGCGCAGCAGCTGGACGACGACGGCGTGCTTGAGCACATCCGCGTGGTTGCCTGCGTGAAAACCGTGACGATAACTGAGCATGGCGGGCTGCCTGAAACGAAAGGTGAATCGATGAAAGCGATCGATCGTGCGCGGCCGTCAGGCCAAGCGCCGATGCGGGCCGCTATTGTACGCGAGTGGTCGCGCATCGCCTTACTCGTACGCGTCGCCGACCACCTCCTCGATGCGTTGCTTCACATCCGGCGTCAGCTTCACGGCAACGTCGAGCGCGCGCATGTTGTCACTGATCTGCTCGATCCGCGACGCGCCCGTGATGACTGAACTCACACGCGGATTTGCGAGTACCCACGCGATCGCGAGCTGGGCCGTGCTGCAGCCGAGCTCGGCTGCAATTGCGCCGAGCCGTTCGACGATGTCGTTGGCGGCCGGATTGGTCAGGCGGTCGCGCATCCAGTCGTAACCCTGCAACTGTGCGCGGCTGCCGGGCGGCACGCCGTTACGGTACTTGCCGGTGAGCAGGCCCGATGCCAGCGGGCTCCAGGTCGTGAGGCCGAGACCGTAGTCTTCGTAGAGCCGCGCATATTCCTGTTCGACCCGCGTGCGGTGGAACAGGTTGTACTGCGGCTGCTCGACGACCGGCTTGTGCAGGTGATGCCGCTCGGCGATCTCGCACGCAGCACGGATCTCGTCGGCACTCCATTCCGACGTGCCCCAGTACAGGGCCTTGCCGCGCACGATCATGTCGCTCATCGCCCAGACGGTTTCCTCGATCGGCGTGTTCGGGTCGGGGCGATGGCAATAGACGAGGTCGACATAGTCGAGTTGCAGCCGGCGCAGCGAGCCGTCGATGGCGTTCAGCAGGTATTTCCGGTTCAGCGTGTGATATTGATTCGGCGCTTCGGCGAGCCCCCAGAAGAATTTCGTGGACACGATGTAGCTGATGCGCGGCCAGTCGAGCGCCTTGAACGCGTGGCCCATGATTTCCTCGGACTTGCCGCCGGCGTAGACCTCGGCGTTGTCGAAGAAATTGACGCCCGCGTCGCGCGCCGCAGCCAGGCATTCGCGCGCGACCCGCTGGTCGACCTGGTTGCCGTACGTCACCCACGAACCGAGCGAAAGCTCGCTGATCTGCAGGCCGGAGCGGCCTAGCCGTCGATAGTGCATGCGAATCTCCTGCGTGACAGAACCGACCTTAAGCTTAGACGTTTTGCGCGCGAACGGCGGGGCCGATCGTGCACAATGACGGCTGGCCCGCCAGCACGATCACGCGACGGTAGCGGATTCGGCGGGCGCGTGTTTTATCGATCCGACAACGGGAGGAGACGGACATGGCAGCACATCTGAACGGCAAGACCGCAGTCGTCACGGGCGCCGCGAGCGGCATCGGCAAAGAAATCGCACTCGAGCTCGCGAAAGCGGGCGCGGCCGTCGCGATCGCCGACCTGAACCAGGACGGCGCGAACGCGGTCGCCGACGAGATCGTCAAGGCGGGCGGCAAGGCGATCGGCGTCGCGATGGACGTGACGAACGAGGACGCCGTGAACAGCGGTATCGACAAGGTGGCCGAGACGTTCGGCTCGGTCGACATCCTCGTGTCGAACGCGGGCATCCAGATCGTCAACCCGATCGAGAACTACGCGTTCTCCGACTGGAAGAAGATGCAGGCGATCCACGTCGACGGCGCGTTCCTGACGACCAAGGCCGCCCTCAAGCACATGTACAAGGACGATCGCGGCGGTGTCGTGATCTACATGGGTTCGGTGCACTCGCACGAAGCGTCACCGCTGAAGTCGGCGTACGTGACGGCCAAGCACGGCCTGCTCGGCCTGGCGCGCGTGCTGGCGAAGGAAGGCGCGAAGCACAACGTGCGTTCGCACGTCGTGTGTCCGGGCTTCGTGCGCACGCCGCTGGTCGACAAGCAGATTCCGGAGCAGGCGAAGGAGCTCGGGATCAGCGAAGAGGAAGTGGTGAAGAAGGTGATGCTCGGCAATACGGTCGACGGCGTGTTCACGACTGTTCAGGACGTCGCGCAGACGGTGCTGTTCCTGTCGGCCTTCCCGAGCGCCGCGCTCACGGGCCAGTCGGTCGTCGTCAGCCACGGCTGGTTCATGCAGTGATGCGGATGCGGGCGGGGTCGCTGCCCGCTGGCGAATGGCATAAAAAAACGCGCTCCACGGAGCGCGTTTTTCATTTTGGCAGGGCGGGGCCGATGACGGCTGCCGCCTGCTCGAGCCGCATTACTTCAGGACGGCTGCGACCGCATTGGCGACCGCGTCGAGGTTGCGCGTGTTCAGTGCTGCGACGCAGATCCGGCCCGTGCCGACTGCGTAGATGCCGAACTCGTCGCGCAGGCGATCGACTTGCGCCGAGGTCAGGCCCGAATACGAGAACATCCCGCGCTGCTCGTTGATGAAGCTGAAGTCGCGATCGACACCGCTTGCCTTCAGGCGCTCGACGAGACCATTGCGCATTGCGCGAATGCGATCGCGCATTTCACCGAGTTCCTGCACCCACGAAGCGTGCAGTTCCGGCGAAGCGAGCACTGCCGCGACCACGGCGCCGCCATGGGTCGGCGGGTTCGAGTAGTTCGTGCGGATCACGCGCTTCAGTTGCGACAGCACGCGCGTCGCTTCTTCCTTGCTCGACGTGATGATCGACAGTGCGCCGACGCGCTCGCCGTACAGCGAGAACGACTTTGAGAACGACGACGACACGAATGCGTTCAGGTCAGCTGCGGCAAACAGGCGCACGGCAGCAGCATCGGCCTCGATGTTCTCGCCGAAACCCTGGTAGGCCATGTCGAGGAACGGCACGAGGTTGCGCGCCTTCACGACGTCGACGATCTGTTGCCATTGCGCTTCGGTCAGGTCCACGCCGGTCGGGTTGTGGCAGCACGCGTGCAGCACGACGACCGTCCCTGCTGCGTAGCCGTTCAGTGCCGACAGCATGCCTTCGAAGTTCACGCCGTTGGTGGCAGCGTCGTAATACGGGTACGCAACGACTTCGAAACCGGCTGCTTCGAACAGCGCGCGGTGGTTTTCCCAGCTCGGATCGCTGATCGCGACCTTCACGTTCGGGTTCACGGTGCGCAGGAAATCGGCGCCGATCTTCAGCGCACCCGTGCCGCCCAGTGCCTGGGCCGTGACCACGCGACCTGCTGCGATCAGCGGCGAGTCGTTGCCGAGCAGCAGCTTCTGCACGGCCGCATCGTAGGCGGCGATGCCGTCGATCGGCAGGTAGCCGCGGGGCAGGCCGGCCTCGACACGCGCCTTCTCTGCTTCACGAACCGCGCGCAGCAGCGGAATCTTGCCTTCTTCGTTCGTGTACACACCGACGCCGAGGTTGACCTTGGTCGGACGCGTATCGGCGTTGAAGGCTTCGTTCAGGCCCAGGATCGGGTCGCGGGGAGCAAGCTGGACAGCGGAGAAGAGCGACATGATGATTCGGCAGTAGTGAAAAGAGGGTCAGGCTTTCAACGGGCGGGGCGGGCGCGGTGGATGAACCGCGCGCTGGCAGGCACGACGCCGGAAAGCGCAGCAGCCTAACATTGTAGCGAATTCACGCAGGCGGGGGCGGCGTTTCGGCGGCGAAATTCGGCCGGGGAGCGCGATTTCGGGCGGCCGTCGCGCGTCAGGAGCCGACAGCAGTTCGCGAGGCCGCGAAGCGCTAGAATGCTTTCTTTGCCCTCGCTCCGGCCGCATTCCATGTCCGAACATAAAGCCGAAACCGGCGACGCGCTCGACGAATCGAAATTCGTGACCTTCGAAGGGTCGCCGTTCCAGCTGTATCAACCGTATCCGCCCGCAGGCGACCAGCCGACCGCGATCCAGACGCTCGTCGAAGGGGTCGAGGATGGTCTCTCGTTCCAGACGCTGCTCGGCGTGACGGGCTCGGGCAAGACCTTCACGATGGCGAACACGATCGCGCGACTCGGCCGCCCGGCGATCGTGTTCGCGCCGAACAAGACGCTCGCCGCGCAGCTCTACTCGGAATTTCGCGAGTTCTTCCCGCGCAACGCGGTCGAGTACTTCGTCTCGTACTACGACTATTACCAGCCTGAAGCGTACGTGCCGCAGCGCGACCTGTTCATCGAGAAGGATTCGTCGATCAACGAGCACATCGAGCAGATGCGGCTGTCGGCGACGAAGAGCCTGATGGAGCGCCGCGATGTCGTGATCGTCGCGACGGTGTCGGCAATCTACGGTATCGGCAATCCGTCCGAATACCACCAGATGATCCTGACGCTGCGCGCCGGCGACAAGCTCGGCCAGCGCGACGTGATCGCGCGGCTGATCGCGATGCAGTACACGCGCAACGAGCAGGATTTCCAGCGCGGCACGTTCCGCGTGCGCGGCGATACGATCGACATCTTCCCGGCCGAACACGCGGAGCTGGCCGTGCGCGTCGAACTGTTCGACGACGAGGTCGAGACGCTGCAGCTGTTCGACCCGCTGACGGGGCGCGTGCGGCAGAAGATCCCGCGCTTCACCGTGTATCCGTCGTCGCACTACGTGACGCCGCGCGACACTGTGATGCGCGCGGTCGAGACGATCAAGGACGAACTGCGCGAGCGGCTCGAGTTCTTTCACAGCGACGGCAAGCTCGTCGAGGCGCAGCGCCTCGAGCAGCGTACGCGCTTCGATCTAGAGATGCTGCAGGAGCTCGGCTTCTGCAAGGGCATCGAGAACTACTCGCGGCATTTCTCGGGCGCGGCGCCCGGCGATCCGCCGCCGACCCTCGTTGACTACCTGCCGCCCGATGCGCTGATGCTGCTCGACGAATCGCACGTGCTGATCGGCCAGTTGAACGGCATGTACAACGGCGACCGCGCGCGCAAGGAAAACCTCGTCAACTACGGGTTCCGGCTGCCGTCGGCGCTGGACAACCGGCCGCTCAAATTCCCCGAGTTCGAACGCAAGATGCGCCAGGTCGTGTTCGTGTCGGCCACGCCGGCTGACTACGAGAAGAGCGTGACCGGGCAGATCGCCGAACAGGTCGTGCGGCCGACGGGCCTGGTCGATCCGGAAATCGAAGTGCGGCCGGCGAGCTCGCAGGTCGACGACGTGCTGGCCGAGATCAACGCGCGCGTGAAGGCCGAGGAGCGCGTGCTGATCACCGTGCTGACGAAGCGCATGGCCGAGCAGCTCACCGAGTTTCTGGCCGACCACGGGGTCAAGGTGCGTTACCTGCACAGCGACATCGACACGGTCGAGCGCGTCGAGATCATCCGCGACCTGCGGCTCGGCACGTTCGACGTGCTGGTCGGGATCAACCTGCTGCGGGAAGGGCTCGACATTCCCGAGGTGTCGCTCGTCGCGATCCTCGACGCGGACAAGGAGGGCTTCCTGCGCGCGGAGCGCTCGCTGATCCAGACGATCGGCCGCGCGGCGCGGAACGTGAACGGCAAGGCGATCCTCTACGCGGACAACATGACCGAGTCGATGAAGCGCGCGATCGGCGAGACCGAGCGGCGCCGTGCGAAGCAGATCGCGCACAACGAAAAGATGGGCATTACGCCGCGCGGTGTCGTGAAGCGCATCAAGGACATCATCGATGGCGTCTACAACGCGGACGAGGCACGCGCCGAGCTGAAGGAAGCGCAGCAGCGCGCGAAATTCGAGGACATGTCGGAAAAGCAACTCGCCAAGGAAATCAAGCGCCTCGAGAAGCAGATGGCCGACTACGCGAAGAATCTCGAGTTCGAGAAGGCCGCCGCGACCCGCGACCAACTTGCGCTGCTGCGCGAGCGCGTGTTCGGCGCGAACGTCGGCGATCACGTCAACGGCGGCCGGTAAATCTTTCCAAGCGTCACCGAAACCCTGCGGTAACGAACCTGTAAGCCTTGTCGGATCAGGGGTTTACACGGCTCGTCGTTTGTTCAGAAACAGGTTCGGTGCTAAACTTCGTGATTATTGAGAATTGTTCGCATTAACGTTCTTCGTCGCGTTAGTGTTTTCAGTGGGCCGGCTGGTGTTCGGTCCGCATGGTTCCAGATCAAATAACAAGGAGTGTCCATGTTGGGTTCTTCGTTCATCCGCACGACGGTTGCGGTAGCGGCGGCGCTTGCCGCGATGTCGGCCTCGGCTGCCGAATATCCGATCGGCAAGCAGCAGATCCAGGGCGGCATGGAAATCGGCGCGGTGTACCTGCAGCCGATCACGATGGACCCGGAAGGGATGATGCGCAAGGCGTCGGATTCCGACATCCACCTCGAGGCCGACATCCATGCGGTCAAGAACAACCCGACGGGTTTCGCGGAAGGCGACTGGATGCCGTACCTGCAGGTCACGTACAAGCTGACGAAGCAGGGCGACACGAAGTGGAAGGCTGAAGGCGACCTGATGGGCATGGTCGCGAGCGACGGTCCGCACTACGGCGACAACGTGAAGCTGAACGGCCCGGGCAAGTACCACCTGACGATGGTCGTCAAGCCGCCGATGCAGACGGGCCACATGGCGTTCGGCCGTCACATCGACAAGGAAACGGGTGTGGGCGCATGGTTCAAGCCCATTACCCTCGAGTACGACTTCCCGTTCGCCGGTATCGGCAAGAAGGGCGGTTACTGATCGGTGGCATCACGAACGGCGCGCTTCGGCGCGCCGTCGGCGTAGAGAACCCAGAATGAAAATTCCCCAGAAAATCGTTGCCGCAGCCGCTGCGTTGTGGCTTGCCGGCGCAGCGTACGCTGCCGATCTGCCGACGTTCAAGCTCGAGATGACGGACGGCAAGCTGAACCCCGCCCGCATCGAAGTGCCGGCCGGCCAGCGTTTCAAGATCGAAATCAAGAACACCGGCAAGGGCGCCGCCGAATTCGAGAGCGTGCAACTGCGCAAGGAGAAGGTGCTCGCGCCGGGCGCCGATTCATTCGTGGTCGTCGCACCGTTGTCACCGGGTGAATACAAGTTTTTCGACGATTTCCACCAGCAGGCGCAGGGCGTGATCGTCGCGAAGTAATGCGTTTTATCTGCGCGCGGGCACACCAGCCTGGTGTACTGCGCGTCAGGAGGTATCGATGGGTCAGATCTTGTTCATCGTCTGGCGGGAGAGCGTCGAAGCGCTGCTCGTCGTCGGCATTCTCTATGCATGGCTGAAAAACGGCGACGACGACGCGCGCCGCGGCTTGCCTTTTCTCTGGACCGGCGTCGGTGTCGGCCTGCTGATGGCCGTCGGCCTCGGTGCCGCACTGGTCGGTTTCACCGAAGTGCTGTCCGGCGACGCGCAGGACTACTTCCAGACCGCCATGGTGCTGATCGCATGCGTGCTGATCGTGCAGATGGTGCTGTGGATGCGCCGGCACGGCCGCACGCTGAAGCGCGACATGGAGCAATCGCTGCAGCAGAGCACGCGCGATTCGAACTGGTGGGGCGTCGCGGTGCTGGTCGCGCTCGCGATCGCGCGCGAAGGCAGCGAGACGGTGATCTTCCTGTACGGTCTCGGTTTCGGCCAGTCGGGTCACGTTGACGGCAGCCAGATGCTCGCGGTGGTGATCGGCCTGGGCCTCGCGTTCTTCACGTTCTACCTGCTGCAGCTCGGCGGCAAGTACTTCTCGTGGCGGCATTTCTTCCGCGTCACGGAAGTGATGCTGCTGTTCCTCGGCGCAGGCCTGTTCCAGACCGGTGTCGACAAGCTGATCGACAAGGAAATCCTGCCGCTCGGCATTTCGCAGGTGTGGGACACGTCCGCGATCCTCGATGATTCGGGCACGTTCGGCTCGCTCGTCGCCACGCTGACCGGCTATCGTGCTCACCCGGCGCTGACCAACCTGGTCGCGTATGCGGTGTACTGGGCGGTGGTCTGGCTGCTGATGAAGCGCGCGAGCCGTCGTCCGTCGGTTGCGGCAGGTCGCGCGGCATGAGTGTTGTCGCCGCAGCCAAGCAGGGCTGGCTCGCGCAGGCCGGCCAATGGATGCAGCGCCACGGTGCGCTGATCCGCGGCATCCAGTGGGCCGTCGTCGCCGTCTATGCGTTCCTGATCATCGTGCCGGCGGTGTTGCCGCTGCCGGACGACTCCGCGCACCTGTGGAACAACCTCACGCTGATCGCGCAATTCACGTTCTGGGGTATCTGGTGGCCGTTCGTACTGCTGTCGATGGTGATGCTCGGCCGTGTCTGGTGCGGCGTGCTGTGTCCGGAAGGTGCGCTCACCGAATTCGCGAGCAAGTTCGGCCGCGGCGGCCCGATTCCGCGCTGGATGCGGTGGGGCGGCTGGCCGTTCGTCGCGTTCGGGCTCACGACGATCTACGGGCAGATGGTGAGCGTGTACCAGTACCCGCTCGCGGTGCTGTTCGTACTCGGCGGCTCGACCGTCGGCGCGATCGTGATCGGCGTGCTGTACGGCCGCGAGAAGCGTGTGTGGTGCAAGTACCTGTGCCCGGTCAACGGCGTATTCGGGCTGCTCGCGCGGCTCGCGCCGATGCGCTATAAGGTCGACGAGGATGCATGGCGCCGGTCGTACAAGAACGGCGAGCATGGCCATCGCGTGATTCCGATCAACTGCGCGCCGCTCGTGCCGTTGCGCAACATGAAGGGCGCGGCGGACTGCCACATGTGCGGCCGCTGCAGCGGGCACCGGGATGCGATCTCGCTGTCGTTGCGCTCGCCGTCCGACGAAGTCGTGAACCTCGGCGCGCAGCAGGCGAACCCGTGGGACACCGCGCTGATCCTGTACGGCCTGCTCGGCGTCGCGATCGGTGCGTTCCACTGGACCGTCAGCCCGTGGTTCGTGCAGATCAAGCAATGGCTCGCGGGCTGGCTGATCGACCATGACATCACGTGGCCGCTCGAGACCAATGCGCCGTGGTTCCTGCTCACGCACTATCCCGATCGCAACGACGTGTTCTCGTGGCTCGACGGCGGGCTGGTCATCAGCTACATCGTCGGCACGGGGCTCGTGTACGGCACGGCGCTGCTGGTGCTGTTGGCCGGCGCCACGCTGATGCTCGGCCGCTTCGATCGCGTGCGGCTGCATCATCTTGCACAGGCGTTGATTCCGATTGCAGGCGCGGGTGTGTTCCTTGGCCTGTCGGCCACGACATTGTCGCTGCTGCGTGCCGAGCATGTACCGCTCGGGTGGGCGACCGATGTACGCGTCGCGATCCTGGTCGGCGCCAACGCATGGAGTGCGTGGCTCGCGTGGAAAGTGACGGGGCGCTATGCGGGCTGGCTGCGCCGGCTTGCGGCATTCGCATGGTTCGCCGCCGGGCTTGCCGTCATCGACAGCGCATGGTGGTTGATGTTCTGGGGTTTCTGATGCGGATCGCGTGCCGCTTCGGCGGTCACGCAGCGACGCGGTAACGAACCTGGGCGGCATGCTTCACGCATGGGCCGCCCAAACAAAAAAGCGACACGTCGAAGGACGTGTCGCTTTTTTTTCTTCCTTGTGCGAGAACCAAAAAAAGTGGCTTGGCTTGCTGCAACGGCTGCTTGAGTGTGTTTGCACGAAGGGGTCTAGATCTCGCGTGCAAGCCGTTACGCTGGCTAATGCCCAACACCTCTCAGGGAGGTGGTCCCCACAATACTCTGTCTTACTTCGTCAGGATCAGTTTGCCGAGCCGTGTGGCGCGCAACTGATAGGTCTCTCCGTTATGCGCGATGCTGACGTGGCTTTGGCCTTGCAGCAGCGCATCGCTGCTGACGACCCGCGTGCCTGCTTCGCGGTTGCCGGCAGGCTTCGCCGGCGTGGTGACCGCTGCCGTCTTCTGACGGCTGCTGCCTGCAGCGCCGGTCGTGCGGCGCAAGGTCAGCGTGGTCGGGGTCGGGCGCATGGTGTCGGTCATTCGGTTGATCGGTGACTGTCGATACGATGGAATGAATTCTAAATGATAACTATTCCCATTTACAAAAACTCTTTATCGATCGGAATGGCAAGCCTGATAGCTTGAATCAAAGGGGCGGCCCGCGGGCCGCCACCGGGTTCAGTGCAGCGGATCGGGGTCCTTGCGGCCCTGCGCGTACTCGCGGATCAGGCGGACCGTGTCGATATCCGACGTGCGGTACGCTTCCTTGACGATCCCGTGCGTTTGACGCGCGTCTTCGCTGTCGTCCGTGACGACCAGCGTCGTGCGGTATTCGAAACGCAGGAACAGCTCGTGGTCGTCGCGCTCCTCGATCGTCATCGTCAGCGAGCCGCCGATCTCGCCGTCGGCGGCGAGGATGTCGTAGCGAACCTGCTGGTTCGGCGTGAACGTGACGTGGTCGCGCACGGTCGCGTGACCGTAGTGCAGCTCACGTTCGAGCGTCGTGTCCGTCCGTTCGTGGACGACACAGCTGTCGAGACCGAGCACGAACAGTTGCGGCTGTTCGGCGCGCAACACGAGACCTTCCCAGAGTTGGTCGCGGGTGAGGGTCGGCACGGCC
The DNA here is from genome assembly GCF_011753045.1 of Burkholderia sp. Ap-955. NCBI lineage: Bacteria > Pseudomonadati > Pseudomonadota > Betaproteobacteria > Burkholderiales > Burkholderiaceae > Burkholderia > Burkholderia sp. Ap-955. The sequence goes on along the minus strand of NZ_VWWH01000066.1, from coordinate 29,784 downwards.
GGATCGTCGGAATTGATCTGGATCAGATGTTCGAAGTTCAAGGGGACGGGTTCCTTCTGGTGGCGGGCGGCCACGTGGTTCAAGAAGTCATTGTGACGCAAAACGGGCGGTTTCGCGGCACCTGCGCGCCCGTCCGTGCGTCATGCTTCGATGCGCCCCATGCGACCGGTCTGGTAGTCGACGACCGCCTGCCGGATCTCTTCCTCGGTGTTCATCACGAACGGGCCGTAGCGGACGATCGGCTCGTTGAGCGGCACGCCGCCGATCAGCAGCAGGTCGAGCGGCGTGTCGCCGGCGGTGAACGTGACCGTGTCGCCGTCATCGCAGTACACGACCATGTGTCGCGCATCGACCGCCTGCCTGGCGGGCCCGTAGAGGCCCGTTCCGTCGATCGGATAGGCGAACACGCGATAGCCGGCCGGGACGGTCTGCGTGACCGTTGCGCCCGGCTGCAACGTGAAATGCTGGTAGAGGATCGGTGTACGTGTCTCGATCGCGGCGCGGACGCCGAACGCTTCGCCGGCGATCACGCGCACACGTGCGCGGCCGTCAGGTGAGGTCGCGGTCGGGATGCGGTCGGCAGGGATCTCCTGGTAGCGCGGCGCGATCAGCTTGTCGCGGCGCGGCAGGTTGACCCACAGCTGGAAGCCGTGGGAGCGGCCGCCCGTCTGCGCGAATTCAGGATCGGGCATCTCGCTGTGCACGACGCCGGCGCCCGCCGTCATCCATTGCACGTCGCCCGGGCCGAGCGTGCCGGCATGGCCGGACGAGTCGCGATGGCGGAAGCGCCCGTCGAGCGCGTAGGTCACGGTCTCGAAGCCGCGATGCGGATGGTCGGGCGCGCCCTTGGCTTCGCCGGGCGCGTAGTCGACGGGACCCATTTCGTCGAGCAGCAGGAACGGATCGAAATCCATCAACAGCCGGGTCGGGAACGGTCGATGAACCACGAAGCCGCCGCCTTCGGTCGTGCGAAGCGCGGGGTAGGTGCGGTCAAGCGAGCGAGCGGTCGTCATGCGGATACCCTCGAAATGATCGGAATAGCGTTATTTTTGAAACATAGCGCTATTATATTGGGCGTTTTACCGTTCGATTCGCGACGGTGCGCAATGGATTGTTCTGAAAATGGAACGATGAGATGAATATCGATGCACACAACCTGAACGACCTCATGTACTTTTCGCAGGTCGTCGAACATGGCGGTTTCTCGGCCGCGGAGCGCGTGCTGGGCATCTCGAAATCGCGCCTGTCGCGGCGCCTGACCGAACTCGAGGCGGCGCTCGGCGTGCGCCTGCTGCAGCGCTCCACACGCAAGCTCGCGCTGACCGAGGCGGGGGAGCTTTTCTACCAGCATTGCCAGGCGATGCTGGCCGAAGCGCAGGCGGCGATGAACGCGGTGCAGCAGTTGCGCTCATCGCCGCGCGGCTCGGTGCGCGTCAGTGTGCCCGTGACGCTGTCGCAGACGATGCTGTCGCGCATCCTGCCCGAATTCCTGCGTCGCTATCCCGAGGTGAAGGTGCACGTCCGCGTGACGAATCGCGTGATCGACCTGTTCGAGGATTCGATCGACGTCGCGCTGCGCGTGCGCTCGGAGCCGCCGCAGAACGCGAACATCGTCGTGCGGCCGCTGTGGCGCACCGAGCAGATGCTGGTCGGCGCGCCGAGCCTGCTGAGCCAGAATGCGCCGCCGCTGGTACCGGATGACCTGAGCGGATTCGAGACGCTCGATACGCCGAGCGTCGACGGGCGGCACGTGTTCAACCTGATCGCACCGGACGGTACGCGTCACGTGCACGAGCACGACCCGCGGCTCGTGACGGCCGACCTGATGACGATCCGTGAAGCCGTGCTCGATGGCCTCGGCATCGCGGCACTGCCGGAGATGATGTACGGCAACGCGCTGCGTGCGGGGCAACTGTCGCCGGTGATGCCGGGCTGGACGCTGCCGGTGCCGCAACTGTATGCGGTGTTCGTGTCGCGGCAGGGGATGCCGCCCGCGGTGCGTGCGTTCGTCGACTACCTGGTCGAGAAGCTCGATCATGGCGCCTACCAGGATCCGGGGTGTCCGGAACGCGCTAAGAAGGAAGCGGCGGCCGATGTTTCGGCGACCTGAACACGACGCACACGGCGACGCAAATTTGTTTTGTCATTGAAGCGTCGCCTGCAATCGCAAGTTTCAATCGCCGGAACCTTGAATGCGCGTGCGGGCGGGCCTATATTGAAATCCCATTTCGTGAAGGAAGTTCTGAGCGAAATCAGGTGGCCGCATATATTGTGAGCCAGATAGGGCAGAACGCGCAGTCCGTGCAGACCACGGCAGAGTCGCATTTGCGTTGCTCGAGGCGCAACCGATACCGCCAAAGAGCCCGCCGCCCGAAGGCGCCCGCGTGCGCATGAAAAAAGGCCTTCATCTGGCGATGAAGGCCTTTTACTTTGTGTGTGGCCGGCGAGGTGCGATCGGCGATGCGCTACCGCAAGACGTGCGCGCGTTACTTCGCTTTCGCGCCCGGCTCCGTGACGAAGCCGAGCTTCGTCAGGCCGCCTGCCTGCGCATCCGACATCACTTCCGCGACGTGTTCGTACGCGACCTTGCGATCCGCACGAAGGTGCAACTCCGGCTGCGGCGTGCGCTTTGCCGCTTCCGCGATGCGTTCCTGCAATTGTGCGCGCGTGACCGTGTGGTCGTCCCACAGGATCGTGCCGTCACCCTGGATCGCGACGTCGACCGTCTGCGGCTTTTCGTCGACGGGCTGGCTGCTGGCGTGCGGCAGGTCGATCTTCACCGCATGCTGCATCGCCGGGATCGTCACGAGGAAAATGATCAGGAGTACGAGCATGACGTCGACGAGCGGCGTCATGTTGATCTCGCTCATCACTGCATCGTCGTCATCGTCGCTGAAACCGGTGTTCATTGCCATGGTTCACCCCGCCTCAGCTGGCGCGCGTCGCGAGACGCAGGCCGTCGCGCGTCGACGACGAGGCAAGGCTCGCGCCCGTCACGAAATACGCATGCAGACCGTGCGCGAAGCGACGCAGCTTGCTGACGACACCCTTGTTCGCGCGGGTGAGTGCGTTGTAGCCGAGCACGGCCGGGATCGCCACGAACAGGCCGAAGGCGGTCATGATCAGCGATTCGCCGACCGGGCCCGCGACCTGGTCGATCGACGTCTGGCCGGATGCGCCGATCGCGAGCAGCGCGTGGTAGATCCCCCAGACCGTGCCGAACAGGCCGACGAACGGCGCGGTGCTGCCGATCGACGCGAGGATCGCGAGACCGCTCTGCATGCGCGAGATGCCTTCGTCCATCGTGTCCTTCAGGCAGCGCGTGACCCAGTCCGACACGTCCATGCGGTCGTGCAGGTGCGGTTGCGTCTGGTGGTGGTGATCGGCGGCTTCCTTGCCCGATAGCGCGAGTGCGAGGAACGGATTGTCGTTCGGCGTCGATGCGGCGAGGCCGAGCTTCTTGACGCCGTCGTCGAAATTGTCGGAATGCCAGAATGCCTGTTCGGCGTTCTTCGTCAGGCGGTTCAGGCGGATCACGTTCCAGCCCTTGATGACGATCACGATCCACGACAGGACCGACATCACGAGCAGCGTGATCGCAATGGCGCGCGTGACGAAATCACCTTGCGCCCAGACGTGCGCGATACCGTAGCTTTGCATTTTCTTGTTTCCTTTGAATCTACCGAATATGACGGGTTAGTCGTCAAGCGTGAAGTTGAAGGGCAGCGTATGGGCGGCGCGGATCGCCTGGCCGTTCTCGATATACGGCGGGCAGGTGCTGGCGCGCGTCGCCTCGAGTGCGGCTTCGTCGAGGCGCGGGTAGCCGCTGCTCTTCTGCAGCTGGACGCTTTCGATCTTGCCCGTCACGCCGATGATGAAGTGAACATAGGCCGTGCCCGTTTCGCCGCGACGGCGCGACATCGACGGATAGGTCGGCTTGACGAAATTGCAGGTGAGCGCCGACACGTTCTTCGGCGCGCTGACCTGCATCGTCTCGCGCGCCGGGCCGGGTGCTGCAGCGGGCGCAGCAGGCGCCGGCGCGGCGGGAGCCGGCGTCGGATCGGCCACTGCCGGCGCGGGCGTCGGCGACGGTGCCTGCGAGACGGGCTGAGGCGTCGGGACCGCTTTCTGCACCGGCTTCGGCTCGACCTTCGGCTTCACGCGCGGCGTGGGCTTGGGCGGCGTAGGCTGCTGCGCGGCCGACTGGACCGCGACCGGCTGGGCGGGAGGCGCAGGCGCAATGAGCTGCGCGGTGATCGACTGAACCGCGATCTCCTTCGGCGGCGGCGGCGCGTTGCGATGGAGCCAGGCGGCCGTCAGCATGATCGCATGTGCGGCAAGCACACCGACCGCGACGACGATCACTCGGGGATTCATACGTGGTGCTGCCGGCACGGCGCCGGCAGGAGCGAGATGCGAAGCCTGCATGTTAGCTTGAAAGAACGATGTCGCACCCGGGGCGCGGCGGGTGAATCGGCATCACTTGCGGAAGATCAGCAGCGAGATGCAAACGGTGGTCACAAATCCGATCAGCAATTCCATGACAGGCTCCTTGGCAGGTAAGCCGCTGGCTCGCGCAGACGGTGGCTTGCTGACGGTCAAAACAAAAAATGCGGCCTGGGCCGCATGCGCACACTCGGCGCCGGTCAGGCGGCCTTGCGTTCGTAGAACGTGACCGGGATCGGGTGAGCATGATGCTCGACACCGCACCGGCTCGCGCAGACGCCTTGTTCGGCCATGAGGTCGCGTACGGACTCCTCGCACTTGCCGCAGCACGTGGCCACGCCAAGCTCGAACTGGAGTTCATCGAAAGAGTTCACGCCCTCTGCGAGGGACGCGCGAATCTTGCGATCGGAAACGGACTTGCACACGCAGACGATCATGATGAGTTGCGATAGCTAACGGTAATGCGAATTATTATCATTAAATTTGCGGACGTTGACAAGCCTGGGGCGGGCTTTTTTTAAGGTCATCGGACCCTTGAAACGTCGGGGTGGTGGAACGGCACGCGGAAGAGGGCTGCCGGCCGGTGTCAGGCGGTCGCGCAGGCGCGCGCGTTCGGCGAGGAAATGGTGACGGATTCGATTGGCGCTGCGAGGCCGAGCAGCGTCGATGCGAGCACCTGCAGTTGACGGCCGTCGCTGGTCGAGCAGAAGCGGGGCGGTGCCGCGCGCGTGCCGGCCGGTGCGCGCAGGTTGCGTTCGTCGAGCACGCGCACGAGCTGGCGCGCGATCGCGTCGCTGGTGTCGACGAGCGTCAGGCGGTCGCCCACAAGGTCACGAATCGTTTCCGTGAAGAACGGGTAATGCGTGCAGCCGAGTACCAGCGTATCGGCGCCGTCGTCGAGCATCGGTTGCAGGTAGCTGTCGAGCAGCGCGCGCAACGCGGGCGAATTCGTATCACCGCGCTCGATGGCTTCGACGAGCCCGTGGCCGGGCTGGCAGATGAAGCGGCGGCCGGCGCCGTAGCGGTCGAGCAGCGCCTGGAAGCGCGGGCTGTTCAGCGTCGACTGCGTGGCGAGGACGCCCGCGACGCCGCTCGCGGACACGGCGGCGGCCGGCTTGATGCCCGGCTCGACGCCGACGAGCGGCATCGACAGGTGTTCGCGGGTTGCAGCGATCGCGCGTGCGGTCGCCGTGTTGCACGCGATGACGAGCGCTTTCGCCCCTTCGCGGGCCAGCCACTCGCCGATTGCCAGCGTGCGTTCCGTAATGAATGCCTCGTCGCGCGGACCATACGGCGCATGGTGCGAATCGGCGACATAGATGAACGATTCGTCGGGCAGCTGCGCGCGCACGGCGCGCAGCACCGACAGGCCGCCCAGCCCTGAATCGAAGATGCCGATGGGGGCGACGGTCGTGGCCGTCGCAGGAATAACGGAAGGTGTCGACATGAACGGGCCGGGGGCGGTAACAGGAAGCGTGGAGCGAGTTTACTCCGGCGTACCCATCATCGTTTGCTGGTAGTTCTGCAGGCCGACCTTGCCGATCAGGTCGATCTGCGTTTCCAGCCAGTCGATGTGCTCTTCGGTGTCGTCGAGGATCTTTTCGAAGATCTCGCGCGACACGTAGTCACGCACTGATTCGCAGTAGGCGATCGCTTCCTTGCAGGTGGACTGCGAGATCTGTTCGAGCTTCAGGTCGCACTTCAGGATCTCTTCGGTCTCCTCGCCGACGAGCAGCTTGTGCAGATCCTGCAGGTTCGGCAGGCCGTCGAGCATGAAGACGCGCTCGATCAGCCAGTCGGCGTGCTTCATTTCGCCGATCGACTCGTCGTACTCGTGCTTGCCGAGCTTCTCGAGGCCCCAGTGCTTGTACATGCGCGCATGCAGGAAGTACTGGTTGATCGCCGTGAGTTCATTCTTCAACTGGGCGTTCAGATATTCGATGACTTTCTTGTCGCCTTGCATGGCTTGTTCCTTGTTCAGTGGGGCTTCAGAAACCGAAAGATAATCGCTCGAACGAGAAAAGCCAAGCCTCGAAGCCTTGCCGGGCCTGCCTTTTGCATGTAATGAGAATCAGCCTCGAACAACCGGCCACACACAATAATGAGAATGAGAAGTAAAAAGGCCGGACACCCGTCCGGCCTTTCGTTCGATCGCGCTTAAGCGGCTGCGACCGGGATCTTGCCGATCTTCGCTTGCCACTCCTTCGGACCGGTCTGGTGCACCGACGTGCCCGACGAATCGACAGCAACTGTTACAGGCATGTCCTGCACGTCGAACTCGTAGATCGCTTCCATGCCGAGGTCTTCGAACGCGAGCACCTTCGCGCCGCGGATCGCCTTCGACACGAGGTACGCCGCACCGCCGACGGCCATCAGGTAGGCCGCCTTGTGCTTCTTGATCGCCTCGATCGCGACCGGGCCGCGCTCGGCCTTGCCGACCATCGAGATCAGGCCGGTTTGCGCGAGCATCGTCTCGGTGAACTTGTCCATGCGCGTGGCCGTCGTCGGGCCTGCCGGGCCGACCACTTCGTCGCGGACCGGATCGACCGGGCCGACGTAGTAGATCACGCGGTTCGTGAAGTCGACCGGCAGCTTTTCGCCCTTCGCGAGCATGTCGGCGATGCGCTTGTGCGCGGCGTCGCGGCCGGTGAGCATCTTGCCCGACAGCAGCAGCGTTTGGCCCGGTGTCCAGCTCGCGACTTCTTCCGGCGTCAGCGTGTTCAGGTCGACGCGCTTGCTGGTTTCCGTGTTCGGTTCCCAGTTGACCTTCGGCCATGCGTCGAGCGACGGTGCTTCAAGCTTGGCCGGGCCCGAGCCGTCGAGCACGAAGTGCGCGTGGCGCGTTGCCGCGCAGTTCGGGATCAGCGCGACCGGCTTCGATGCCGCGTGCGTCGGTGCAGCCATGATCTTCACGTCGAGCACCGTTGCCAGGCCGCCGAGGCCCTGGGCACCGATGCCGAGCGCGTTGACCTTCTCGTGCAGTTCGACGCGCAGTTCCTCGACCCAGTCCTTCGGGCCGCGCGCGATGATTTCCTGGATGTCGATCGGCTCCATCAGCGATTCCTTCGCCATCAGCATCGCCTTTTCGGCCGTGCCGCCGATGCCGATGCCGAGCATGCCCGGCGGGCACCAGCCCGCGCCCATCGTCGGGACCGTCTTCAGCACCCAGTCGACGATCGAGTCGGACGGGTTCAGCATCACGAACTTCGACTTGTTCTCCGAGCCGCCGCCCTTCGCCGCGACCTGCACGTCGACCTTGTCGCCCGGCACGATCTCGTAGTGGATCACGGCCGGCGTGTTGTCCTTCGTGTTCTTGCGGGCGCCTTCCGGCGGATTGACGATCGACGCGCGCAGCACGTTGTCCGGGTGCGTGTAACCGCGACGCACGCCTTCGTTGATCATGTCGGTGAGGCCCATCGTCGCGCCGTCCCAGCGCACGTCCATGCCGACCTTCACGAAGATCGTGACAATACCGGTGTCCTGGCAGATCGGGCGCTTGCCTTCCGCGCACATGCGGCTGTTCGTGAGGATCTGCGCGATCGCATCCTTCGCGGCCGGGCTTTCTTCCAGCTCGTACGCGCGGCCGAGGGCCTGGATGTAGTCGAGCGGATGGTAGTAGCTGATGTACTGCAGCGAATCCGCGATGCTCTGGATCAGGTCTTCCTGTTTGATGACGGTCATGGCTGAGACTCTGTGGGGACTGTGGGGAATGCGTTTATGCGTTGACGGCTGCGTCGGCCGGCTTGCGGGGCTCGTTCGCCGCGGGCGCGTGCGCGCCGTGGGCGTGGGGCTCGTGGAAATGGGCCGGGTGCGTGTGCGTCGTCAGGCGGTCGACCCACGCCATCACGAGCGCCGACACCAGGAACGACACGTGGATGATCACCTGCCACATGATCGCGTGCATCGTGTGCTGGTCGGGGTTGATGAACGTCTTCAGCAGGTGGATCGACGAAATGCTGATCAGCGCCATCGACAGCTTGACCTTCAGCACGCCCGCGTTCACGTGGTCGAGCCACTCGGGCTCGTCGGGGTGGCCCTCGATGCCGAGGCGCGACACGAACGTCTCGTAGCCGCCGACGATCACCATGATCAGCAGGTTCGAGATCATCACCACGTCGATCAGGCCGAGCACCGCGAGCATCACGCTGATTTCGTCGAGGCTCGTCGCATGCGACAGCAGGTGCCAGACTTCCTTCAGGAACAGGAACACATAGACGGCTTGCGCAACGATCAGGCCGAGGTAGAGCGGAACCTGGAGCCAGCGGCTCATGAAAATCAGCGCGGGAAGCGGGCGAAGCGGGCGACGCGCGGGGCGGCCGGGCGAATGCGGGGCAGACATGGTGGACAGTCGAGCGCGGTGCGCTGGTATCGGGGGTAATCTTGAAAAGGCGCGCTATTGTAACGCGTCGGCCGGCGCGACTGCAGTGACGCGCCGGCAGTGCCGGGGACGGATCAGGAGGCGGCAGCCGGCACGCGTTTCACGCGCAGGCTGGCGAGCACGATGCCGGTGACGACGCACGCGAGCGCGATGCCGTGCGCGAGCGTCGGGCGCTCGCCGAGGAACGCGATGCCGTACGCGGCGGCCGCGACCGGCAGCACCGCGCTGAACACGCCGGCGAGGCTGCCCGGGACGTGCCGGATGCCTTTCATCCACAGCCAGAACGAGAAGATGCTGGCCGACAGGCCATACCAGACGACGAGCGCCCAGGTGCCGGCCGGCACGCTCGCGTAATCGAAATGCCACATGGCCGTCGCGCCGAGCGGCAGCATCAGGCACAGGCCGAACAGGTGCGTGTACGCGCAGATGTCGATCGGCGCGAGCGTCTGCGTGAGGCGGCGCGACAGGATCACGTAGATCGATTCGCAGCACACCGCGCCGAGGATCAGCAGGTTGCCGGTCAGCGACGACGCGCCGTGCCCGGCCGCGCTGCCGTTCGCGAGGTTGATCGTCACGACGCCGGCGATCGCGAGTGCAATCGACACGAGCGCACGGCCGTTCGGTTTTTCACGCAGGATCAGCCACGCGAACAACGCGACGATCGCCGGGATCGTGCTGGTGATCACGCCGGCGGCGACCGCGCTCGTGCGCTGCACGCCGTTCAGCATCAGCAGCGTGAACATGAAGGTGCCGAAGAACGCCTGCATGAACAGGTTCAGCCATTCGCCGCGCTTGACCGTGCGCATTTTCACCGGGCTGAACAGCGGCCACAGCACGGCGATCGCGATCACGAAGCGCAGCGTGGCGAGGATGGCGACGGGAACGAAGACGACGATCGATTTACCGATACCGACATTGCTGCCGACGAACAGCATCGACAGCACGAGAAAGAAAGCGTAGCGATTCAAGCTGGAATCCGGAAGGCGAGTTCAGTTAGGATTGTAGGGTCGCGCTCGTTACAGCGTAAAGCTACAAGCGGCGCCGCCCGACGGGCGAAACGGCCGTGCCGCGTAAGTGACGGGTAAGTTGGAGCGCTTATTGTGGAAACTGTCGGGCCGCCCGGTCGCCATCGTGCGATGTGGTGCGGCGCAGCATCGCGCAGCAGCCTCCGGGCCGTGCGCGGGTGGTGGGTAGGAGACAGCGGCGCGCTTGCGCCGGCCAAGACGCGCGGTGCGCACGATCGCGCCGCCATGCAGAGGATTCATGTTCACCAAGGGGTAGTCGATGTCTGCGATTGAATCGGTTCTTCACGAAACCCGTCAGTTCGCGCCGCCCGCGGCGCTCGAACAGGCGGCGACCATTTCCGGCATGCCGGCCTATCGTGCGCTCGCCGCCGAAGCCGAGAACGATTACGAAGGATTCTGGGCGCGTCTCGCGCGCGAGGGTCTTGCGTGGCACAAGCCGTTCACGAAAGTGCTCGACGAGTCCAACGCGCCGTTCTACAAGTGGTTCGACGACGGCGAGCTGAACGCGTCGTACAACTGCCTCGACCGTCACGTCGAAGCCGGCAACGGCGAGCGCGTCGCGGTGATCTTCGAAGCCGACGATGGCACCGTCACGCGCGTCACCTATGCGGATCTCCTCGCGCGCGTATCGCGGTTCGCGAATGCACTGAAGAAGCGCGGGATCGGCAAGGGCGACCGCGTCGTCATCTATATCCCGATGTCGATCGAAGGCATCGTCGCGATGCAGGCCTGCGCGCGCATCGGCGCGACGCACTCGGTCGTGTTCGGCGGCTTCTCCGCGAAGTCGTTGAACGAGCGGCTCGTCGACGTCGGCGCGACGGCGCTCGTCACCGCCGACGAGCAGGCGCGCGGCGGCAAGACGCTGCCGCTGAAGAGCATCGCGGATGAAGCGATCGCGCTGGGCGGCTGCGAGGCCGTGAAGAGCGTGATCGTCTATCGCCGCACCGGCGGCAAGATCGACTGGCACGCCGAGCGCGACCTGTGGATGCACGAACTGACGGCCGGCGAATCCGACCAGTGCGAGCCGGAATGGGTCGGCGCCGAGCACCCGCTGTTCATCCTGTATACGTCGGGCTCGACCGGCAAGCCGAAGGGCGTGCAGCACAGCACGGGCGGCTACCTGCTGTGGGCCGCGCAGACGATGAAGTGGACCTTCGACTGGAAGCCCACCGACGTGTTCTGGTGCACGGCCGACATCGGCTGGGTCACGGGCCACACGTACATCACGTACGGCCCGCTCGCATGCGGCGGCACGCAGGTCGTGTTCGAAGGCGTGCCGACCTACCCGGACGCCGGGCGTTTCTGGAAGATGATCGGCGACCACAAGGTCACCGTGTTCTACACCGCGCCGACCGCGATCCGCTCGCTGATCAAGGCGGCCGAGGCCGACGACAAGGTGCATCCGAAGAGCTACGACCTGTCGAGCCTGCGCATCATCGGTACCGTCGGCGAGCCGATCAATCCGGAAGCGTGGATGTGGTATCACAAGCACGTCGGCCAGGAACGCTGCCCGATCGTCGACACGTGGTGGCAGACCGAGACGGGCGGCCACATGATCACGCCGCTGCCGGGCGCGACGCCGACCGTGCCCGGTTCGTGCACGCTGCCGCTGCCGGGCATCATGGCCGCGGTGGTCGACGAAACCGGCCAGGACGTGCCGAACGGGCAGGGCGGCATCCTCGTCGTCAAGCGCCCGTGGCCCGCGATGATCCGCACGATCTGGGGCGACCCGGAGCGTTTCAAGAAGAGCTACTACCCCGAGGAACTCGGCGGGCGGCTGTATCTGGCCGGCGACGGCACCGTGCGCGACAAGGACACCGGCTACTTCACGATCATGGGCCGGATCGACGACGTGCTGAACGTGTCGGGCCACCGGCTCGGCACGATGGAAATCGAATCGGCGCTGGTCTCGCACGAACTCGTGGCCGAGGCGGCCGTGGTCGGCCGTCCGGACGATACGACGGGCGAGGCGGTGGTCGCGTTCGTGGTGCTGAAGCGTTCGCGTCCGGAAGGCGAGGAAGCCGCGGCGCTGGCGAAGACGCTGCGTGACTGGGTCGGCAAGCAGATCGGGCCGATCGCGAAGCCGAAGGACATCCGCTTCGGCGACAACCTGCCGAAGACGCGCTCGGGCAAGATCATGCGGCGCCTGCTGCGTTCACTCGCAAAGGGCGAGGCGATCACGCAGGACACGTCCACGCTCGAGAACCCGGCCATCCTCGAACAGCTCGCCGAAGTGCGCTGATCGTACCGGTTGCGCATCACGCGCACGAGCCCCTGCGCGGCAATCCCGATTGCCCGCGCAGGGGCTTTTTGTTACATAACGGCATGACCGTTCCGACCCGTCCCGCGCCTGCCGCGCCTCCCCCCGTTCCCGAGCCGCTCGCGCGTGCCCACGCACGCTACTGGCGCTTCAACGTCGCGCTGATCGCGGTGCTGATGGTGATCGGCTTTTCGGTATCGTTCATCGTGCCGTTCTTCGGGCCCGCGCTCGCAGGGATCCGTTTCGCCGGGTTCAGCCTGCCGTTCTACGTCGGCGCGCAGGGCGCGATTCTCGTGTATCTCGTGCTGATCGTCGTCTACATCGGGTTGATGCAACGCGCGGACCGCACGCTGCGCCGTGCGTACGACGATCATGCGGCACGCGCCGGCCACGCGAACGGTGGACGCTGATCCATGCTGACGCGCCGACTGATCCGCGCCTACGCGCTCTACACGCTCGGGTTTCTCGGGTTCGTGTTGCTGATGTGGCGGATCGAGCGGGCCACCGGCTCCGGCGTCTGGATCGGCTACGTGTTCCTGTTCGTGCCGATCGCCGTGTATGCGGTGATCGGGCTGCTGTCGCGCACGTCCGATCTCGTCGAATACTACGTGGCCGGGCGGCGCGTGCCGTCTGCCTTCAACGGGATGGCGACGGCGGCCGACTGGCTGTCGGCCGCATCGTTCATCGGCCTGGCCGGATCGCTCTACGCGACCGGCTACGATGCGCTCGCCTACGTGATGGGGTGGACGGGCGGGTTCTGCCTCGTCGCGTTCCTGCTCGCGCCTTATGTGCGCAAGCTCGCGCGCTACACGATTCCCGATTTTCTCGGTACGCGCTTTTCGAGCACGGCCGTGCGTGCGCTGGCGGCCGGTGCGGCGATCCTGTGTTCGTTCGTGTACCTGGTCGCGCAGATCCAGGGGATCGGCCTGATCGCGACGCGCTTCATCGGCGTCGATTTCGCGATCGGGATCTTCTGCGGGCTCGCGGGCATTCTCGTGTGCTCGTTTCTCGGCGGGATGCGCGCGGTCACGTGGACGCAGGTCGCGCAGTACATCATCCTGATCAGCGCGATCCTGATTCCGGTGTCGCTGATCGCGATGAAGAACGGGCTCGGCCCCGTGCCGCAGTTCAATTACGGCAAGCTGATGGAGCGTGTCGCGGCGCGCGAGGCGCAGGTGCGCGATGCGTTCGACGAGCAGCAGGTGCGCGACGCGTATCGCCGGCAGGCCGCGGATATCCAGACGCGGCTCGACCGGCTGCCGGCATCCTATGCGGACGCCCGCCGGCATCTCGCCGACCAGCTGGCCGACCTGCGGCGCCACAACGGACCGCTGCGCGAGATCAGCCAGCGCGAGCGCGAGCTGGCCGACTTCCCGCGCGATCCGGCGGCCGCGCGTGTCGCGTGGACGCAGGCGCGCGACGATCTGCTGGCGCGTGCCGAGCCGCCCGTGCCGATGCACGAGCCGTTTCCTGCCGCGAGCGAAGACGAACGCAAGCCGCGCGAGCGGAATTTCCTCGCGCTGCTGCTGTGCCTGTCGCTCGGCACCGCGAGCCTGCCGCACATCCTGACGCGCTACAACACGACCACGTCGGTTGCGTCGGCACGGCGCTCGGTCGGGTGGACCTTGTTCTTCATCGCGCTGTTCTACCTGAGCGTGCCGGTGCTCGCGGTGCTGATCAAGTACGAGATCCTCGCGAACCTCGTCGGGCGGCCGTTCGCCGAATTGCCGGCGTGGGTCACGCAATGGCATCACTTCGAACCCGACCTGATCAGCGTCGTCGAGGTGATTCGCGACGGCATCGTGCACTGGTCGGAAATCCAGATGCAGCCGGACATGGTCGTGCTGGCCGCGCCGGAAATCGCCGGGCTGCCGTATGTCGTGTCGGGGCTGATCGCGGCCGGTGCGCTTGCCGCGGCGCTGTCGACCGCGGACGGGCTGCTGCTGACGATCGCGAACGCGCTGTCACACGACGTCTATTACTGCATGGTCGCGCCCGATGCATCCAGCCAGCGGCGCGTGACGATCTCGAAGGTGCTGCTGCTAGGGGTCGCGCTGTTCGCGTCGTATGTCGCGTCGCTCAATACCGGGAAGATCCTGTTTCTCGTCGGCGCCGCGTTTTCGCTGGCGGCATCGAGCTTCTTTCCGGTGCTCGTGCTCGGCGTGTTCTGGAAGCGCACGACGACGCGTGGCGCGATCGCGGGGATGGTGACGGGATTGGCGGTGTGCGTGTACTACATCGTGTCGACCTATCCGTACTTCACGCAGCTGACGGGGTTCGCGGGCCGCACGTGGTTCGGGATCGAGCCGATCAGTTCGGGGGTGTTCGGGGTGCCGGCGGGGTTCGCGGTGGCGATCGTGGTGAGTCTGCTTGACCGAAAGCCGGACGAATATACGCGGGCGCTGGTGGATTACATCCGGCACCCGTGACGCGAGTGTCGATCGGCATTGCTCAAGTGTCGGGCCCCGTCCGTGTTGGCGCCGTGACGGGTGGGTCAGAGCGCTGAAATGCCGAGCTCGGCTCCCTTGGTCGTCCGCACCCGGCTGAAATCACAGCTTCCATCCGTCACGCCTTTGGCGTTCGGTATGGCGACGCAGACATAGGCATGGATGCCGTGCGGCAAGGCCACGTGGCGGAACTCGCCAACCTTGATCGTCGCGACCCGATCGACGGCAAACTGATCGTTGATCGGCGTCACGCCGGACGGGATCGACATGGTGACTTCCGACGTGGCGTTCCCGGCTTGCGATGTCAGCGTCTGGCTGCTGCCGATCTCTCCGTTGACCGAGAAGCGGATCGCTGCCTGTCCTTCGGACACACGCTGGACCGTGACCGCGAGCGTCGGCTTGGCGATTCCCGCCGCGCATTTGGCGGCAGCGCATTCGCGAACGGACAGAAGCGTGCGGAATGGAGATGCGGGCTGACCAATGACCGACAGGTCGGTCGACGATCCGCCGTCGCGCGGCGATTTCTCGACCGGTGGGGGAGCGGTCACCGCGATGGTGGTGCTGATCGACGCGGGCGAAAATGCCGTCGCGCAAGCTGACAGCATCGTCGCAGCAACAGCCAGCATGGCGAACCGTGGACTCAATCGCATGGATCTGACTCGCGGTGATGAAACCCTGGATATCGTCAGGAGAATACGCTTCTTTAGCGTGGGGTGTTTGGGGATTCGCTGTGTGCTGCACGCTCGGATCAAGCAGGGAAGCGGGCCGGCTGCGCAGGGGCGGGGCCGCCACCTGGTGATCAGTTTGAACCGAATTTGTCGATCGGCAGATTGACTGCGCTCAACTTCCACGACCAGAGGTCGTCACGTTTGAAGATAAACGTCACCTCGTCGTCCGTTCCTTTTCGAGAGGTTGCCGCGACGGTCGACCCGTTCTTGTAGCCGACCGAATCCCTTCGAATCCCCCGCGCCAGACGACCTGTCGGCTTGCTTCTCTCCGGAAACGAAAATGCCCGCTGGCGCGGGCATTGAATTCTGGCGGAGAGAGGGGGATTCGAACCCCCGATAGGCGATTAACCTATACACGCTTTCCAGGCGTGCGACTTAAACCACTCATCCATCTCTCCGGAAGACCGAGAGTATAGCAAACTCTGGGGGCAGTTCGCCACTCCGTCCGACGATCCATGCAAATCGGACGGGGCGCGAGGTCGGCGGCCCGCCAGACAACCGTCGAGCGGGCGGTCGCGCCATCATGCGATCATGCTCCGTCCGCCTCCATTTTCCAGCCCTTCGTTCAACAGGAACGCCCCGCCATGTCGCTGTCCGCCTTGCTCGCTTTTGCCCTGATCCTGTCCGTCGGCGTCGCGACGCCCGGCCCGACGGTGTTGCTCGCAATGAGCAACGGCTCGCGATACGGGTTGCGTCACGCGATGGTCGGCATGCTGGGGGCCGTCACGGCCGATGTCGTGCTCGTTGCGCTGGTCGGGTGCGGTCTCGGGATGCTGCTCGACGCGTCGGAAACGGCATTCGTCACGCTGAAGCTGGCCGGCGCGGCGTGGCTCGCCTATGTCGGCGTACGGATGCTGCTGTCATCCGGCGGTTCCGCCGCTGCGCAGGCGCTCGATCACGCGACGCCCGATCGCCGGACCGCATTCCTGAAGAGCTTTTTCGTCGCGATGAGCAACCCGAAGTACTACCTGTTCATGTCCGCGCTGCTGCCGCAGTTCGTCGACCGGTCGCATGCGATCGCGCCGCAGTACGCGATCCTCGCGGCGACGATCGTTGCGATCGACGTTATCGGGATGACCGGCTATGCACTGCTCGGCGTGCATTCGGTGCGCGTGTGGAAGGCCGCGGGGGAGAAGTGGCTGAACCGCGTCAGCGGGTCGCTGCTGTTGATGCTCGCGGGCTACGTCGCGCTGTATCGCAAGGCCGCGAACTGACGCGGCGATGCTTCGGGAACAAGACCTCCACCAACTGGCCAGGCGATGAAGCCGATCGAGCGCTTCACGCTCGAAACGCACGACGGTCCGTATGAAGCGTGGCCGTCGCGCACCCATGTGCTCGTGAACGGCGAACGTTGCGGCCTCACCGTTTCCGGCTATGTGCTGCTTCGCCAGTTCGAGACGCCGGCCGCCTATCTGCTCGTCACCGACTACGACTGCCTGTTCGAGGAGGCCGTCACGTTCACGCTCGTGTCGAAGGATCCGTTGAAGGAACTCGCGCGGCGCACGGTCGGCGCGATGTACGCGTCGTGCCATCTGGACGACATGACGTGGGCCGACGACCGGCATTTCAGCGCGACATTCGTCAACATCGAAGGACGGTGGGATTTCACGATTCGTGACCGATCGGTGCCGTTCGTGTTGCCGCGGTTAGGCATGCGGCAAGTGCCTGCCTGAGCGACGCCATGACGACGATCGGGCGTCGCCGGACGAGGCGCGATCAATTCGAAAGATTGTGAAATTTTAAATCTGGTTAGAAGCATTACACAAAGCGCACCAAAACCTTTCAAAATTTCGTCACTCGCCTGACAAATTTGATATGCTCGCGAAAAAACAGGCGGGCGGCACTCCCAGGACGGACCAGCGGGCGTGATTTCCCGGTGAACAACGAAGTAAAACAAGATCCTGAGAGTCACGCTGTGAATACAGCCGAATTGCTACGCACATTTGCGTCCGGGGTGGTCGATCAGAACAATCGACCGGTTCGCATGAACTGGGGGCCTGCCCAGAAGACGCTCGAGCAGGTGCTCGCGCTCCAGTATGCCGATATCCGGGAAGGGTTGATGACGGGCATCGAGGGGCATCTGACCTGCGTGTCCGCGCGGGCCGATCTCCCGATCCGCAGCTTCATCGGGCTACCGGTTTCCGTCGAGATGACGACCGATCGCGGGCATCTCCATACCATCAACGGCATCGTCACCGACGTCCGCACCGGACAGTCGGACGGTTCGCTCACCTGCTACCAGTTGACGATTCGCGACGTGCTGTCGGTGATGGAGCGGCGAACCAATTCGCGACTGTTCCGCACCAAGAACCTGCCCGACATCCTCGGCGTGCTGCTCCAGGAGTGGCGCCAGCGCAGCTCGGCGCTGGCGGGCGCATTCGAATTCGACCTGTCCGGCCTGCAAGGCGAACGCTACCCGGCGCGTGAACTCACGCGGCAGGTCAACGAGTCGGACGCGCACTTCATCCGGCGGCTGCTGCGGCGCGATGGTGCGACCGTCTTCGTCAAGGCCGGCAAGGCCGGCGAGCGGGCGAACGGCAACGCGAACGACACGCCGGTTCATACACTGGTCTTTGCCGACGATTCGATGAAGTTGCCCGAGACGATTGCCGGTACCGTTCGCTATCACCGCGATGCGGCCACCGAAGAGCGCGACTCGATCACGCTGTGGGCGACGAGCCGCAGCCTGATCCCCGGCAAGATCGTCCGGCCGACATGGGATTACAAGACCGGCCGGATGTCGCAAACCGAACAGGCGACGATCGTCGACCAGGGCGACGGCGGCAACGATCTCGGGCGTTTGCTGGCCGACAGCGTCATCGATATTCCGCACGCGGGAAATTCGTCGTCCGATCTCGACCGGATCGGCAAGGACCGCATGCTTGCGCACGAACTGCGCGCAGAATCCGTCGACGGCGTGAGCAATGTGCGCGATCTGGCCGTCGGCCACTGGTTTGCGCTTGCCGAGCATCCGCAGCTCGATACATTGCCGGCCGAGCAGCGGCAGTTCGTCGTCACGTCGCTTCATCATCGTGTACGCAACAACCTGCCGAAGGAACTGAACGAGCGCGCACAGTCGCTGTTCGCGGCAAGCCGCGTGCTGTTCAACGCGGTGCCGACCGACGTGAGCAGCACGCCGGGCGATGAAAACGACAGGCGCTACGAGAACACGTTCTCGTGCGTACGACGCGGCGTGCCGCTGACCCCGGCCTACGATCCCCATGTCGACCTGCCGGCCGTGCATCCGATGACGGCCGTCGTCGTCGGACCCGACGGGGAAGAGGTGTTCTGCGATGAAATGGGCCGTATCCGGGTGCAGATCCAGGGGCTGAACGCGGACGATCACGCGCATGCGCAGGGCGCCGGCACGAGCGGCACGCCGACCGACAGCGCGCCGGTGCGCGTCGCCTGCGCGCTCGCCGGGCCGAGCTTCGGCGCGAATACCTTGCCGCGCGTCGGCATGGAGGTGCTGATCGGCCATATCGGCGGCGATCCGGATCGGCTCGTCGTGATGGGCGTGCTGGCCAACGGGCCCAACATGCCGGCGACCTTCAGCCACACTGGCGCGCTGCCGGGCAACCGTTATCTGTCCGGCACGAAGACGAAGGAAATCAAGGGGCAGCGGTACAACCAGATCCGCTTCGACGATACGCCGGGGCAGATCAGCAGCCAGCTGGCGAGCGAGCATGCGCATAGCCAGCTGAACCTCGGCTATCTGACGCAGCCGCGCGACAACGGCCAGGGGACGGCGCGCGGCGAGGGCGCCGAGTTGCGCAGCGATGCGCACG
Source organism: Burkholderia sp. Ap-955 (assembly GCF_011753045.1). Taxonomy (NCBI): domain Bacteria; kingdom Pseudomonadati; phylum Pseudomonadota; class Betaproteobacteria; order Burkholderiales; family Burkholderiaceae; genus Burkholderia; species Burkholderia sp. Ap-955. The sequence continues at coordinate 10,712 of NZ_VWWH01000066.1, read as the reverse complement.
TGGCGATTCGCAGCGGCAAGGCGATGCTGATCTCGGCCTGGGAACGGCTGCGCGCGAGCGACGGCCACCTGGCGCGGGACGAGTATCTGCAACTGATGCAGGAATGCGTCGAGCTGTTCAAGAGTCTCGGCGACTATGCGGGCCAGCATCAGGGCGTGGCGCCCGATACGCAGCCGCACGACGCGCTGATGACCACGGTGAAAGGCTGGCCGAACGGGGAAGTCGCCGGTGGCGGCGAGTCGTCAGGCGCGTCGATGGCGGCGATCGGCATCACTGCACCGGCCGGGATCAGCATCGCGACGCCGAAGACCGTCACGACCCATGCGGGCGGCAACGTCGACATCGTCGCGCAGAATCACCTGCAGTACACGAGCGGACAGCGGATCAACCTGCAGGCCGGCCATGGCGTGGCGATGTTCGCGCACAGCGAAGGGATCTCGGCGATTGCCAACCAGGGGAAGGTGGCGCTGCAGAGCCAGAACGACGATACGCAGATCGATTCCGCGAAAAACATCCAGATGACGGCGGGGGGCGGAAAGCTCGCGGGCATGGCCAGCGAGCAGGTCGTGTTCGTGACGTCGGGCGGCGCGTATCTGAAGCTGCAGGGCGGAGATATCGAGCTCGGGTGTCCGGGGAGTTTCACCGTCAAGTCCGCGTCGCATACGTGGGCCGGGCCGGCGAGCATGAGCACCGATTTTCCGAAGTTCGACCAAGGTTCGCTGGGGCGGGTGCCGAAGCTGGTTCGGGCGACCGACGGGCAGCCGGTCGAAGGGATGGAAGCCGAGGTGCGCAAGGCATCGGGCGAGTTGATCAAGGGGAAGACCGACGCGCAAGGCAAGCTGGCGCCGGTCAGCAGCGATCAGTTCGAACAATTGGCGGTGCGCTTCTTCAAGTCGAGAACCTGAGCTGAGTCTTCAAGAAAAACAACATGTTCAACTACAACTTTTCGCAGAACCCGGACGACCCGTCGAAGATGGCGGTGGGTGGTGGAGCGGGGACGACGCTGTTCAATCGGAACGACCTCCAATGCGTGATGCAGATGCCGCTGCCGGGCGTCGTCATTTTCGTTCACGGGGTGAATTCGGAGGGCGAGTGGTTCACTGCGGCCGAAAAAGGGCTTTGCGATGGATTGAACCGGCGCATGGGGCGGTATGACGATCAGTTGTTCCAGTGCGGGCCGTCGGCCGGGCAGATGAAGCCAGTCAGTTATATCGACAGCCTGACGCCTGACGGATTTTTGAATCCGGAAATGTCCTCGCGGACGTACATCAAGCCCGACCCCTCCTTTTCGCCTGTCATTCACTTTCGGTGGGGCTACTCCGCGAATTTGAAGGAGCTGAAAGAGTATGGCGACAAGATCATGCTCAACGAGAAGAACTACTGGGGTGGCGGGCCGTTCGCGGGCGGCTGTTCGAGTTTGCCGGATTTGTGGAACGATGGGTTGCACGACCGACTTTTTCTGTGGCTGACCGTCCAGCACATGAATTCGATCGGCAATCGCAAGATCTATTCGACGCCGCCGCGTACCTACGGCGTGCTGGGTGCACTGCGACTTGCGCGCCTGGTCGAATCGATCCGCAAGCGGCAGGCCGACGTGCCGATCACGATCGTGTGCCACAGCCAGGGAAACATGATCGGGCTCGCCGCTGCGTTCCTTGGCGACCGGTTGCCCGAGGTGACGGATCAGTGGGGCAAGAAAGGACGCTGCGTCGCAGACACTTACGTTCTTGCCAATCCCCCGTACAGCCTCGTGGAGAGCAACTTCACCGATACCTGGGCACAGCGCGGGGTACGCGACAAGAACGGGCATGTGGGGCGCGAGACCTATGTCGCACGCAAGGAAACGCTGAGGGAGTACTTCGATATCCTGCGCGCTCGTGCTGATCTGGAGATGCCAGCGGAGGATCTCGATCGCGCGATGGAAAACGCAAGACCGTCGAAGTGTGGGGGGAAGCCGTATAGCGCAGCCAAGGACCGGGAGGCGCATGGGTTGTACGGGACAAACACCTACGGAAGAGTGACGCTGTACTGCTGCCCGCATGATCAGGTCATCTCAGCCCTGACCGTTCAAGGGATCGGCTGGCGCGGCATGAGTATCGAAGAGATCAGTGCGACGAACGCGTGGGGTGTTTTCTCGCAACGCGTGTTCGCGTCGAATTTCGAGGTCGGCGGTGACAACAAGCTATACCGGTATTGGGAGGATGACTGGCGTAGCAGCAAGAACAAAACGGAGGGTTTTTGGTATCCGCCATCACCGCCCGCGCGGTACGGGTTTGCGCGAGGCATGCATTCAAATGAATGGTGGATCGCGAAGTTTTTCACGCTTGTAACGAGCCCGGCTCTCTACCTGTTCAACTTGTCGGACATGGAGGTCAACGCCTTACCGCCGGAAAAATGGGAAATCCCGATTACCGCACCGATGCTCGACAAGGAAACGCGCTTCTTTCCAAAGGCGTTGCGCTATGGCAAGCCATCGGGCGCGTGCGATGCGGACGGGAAACGGCTCGAAGAAGGAGCCTTCAACGAGGGCTATGATCCGCCGTCGGCCGGGCTCGATGCCAACAAGGAGAACAAACGGGATGACGATCCATACGACAACTTCGACAAAAAGTCAGAAAAATTCGCGACGCCCGCGGGCGACGCGCTGAAAGCGAAGGGCGACGCAGCATCCGAGGCTGCGCAGCGATACGAGGATCATTCCATTCTCCGGATGGAGGCGCGGAGATCAGGGAATCGCCGCTGGGTCGACAAGGACGGAAAGGTGATCGGAGAGGACGATCCGGACGCAGCGAGCGCTGACTATACCGAATGGCGGAACAAGGAGATCTTCGAGATTCTGAACGGCGGGGACAAGAATAACCCCACCAATCATTCGACCATCATGACCAACAAGGACCATGCTGAAAATGCATTGGCCTATGATGTGGCGATTGGGGTTTGTTATTTGACGGAGAATGACTTCTACAAGCTTCGTATCGAGGCGGACTGGAGGTTTGTCGAGGATCTGGGTGACAGTAATCCGAGCCAAAAATTCTATGAATATTTTTCTTACGGCAAATATCAGAAATTATTCCTTCAAGATTGGGTGAAGGTCGATAAGGATGCGATGATGCCGTCGAAAATACATGACGAACGCGATGGAGGGTTGTTCCTCAAAATCGGGGGCATCTTATGAGGGCTATGATTGCGACATGGCCTCGTCGTGCAGGGATCGCTGGCGTTGCGATGGTCGTGTCCTCAATCGTTTCACTGGTGCTTTTGATTTCAATCGGTGATTCGACAGGCGGGTTAACAAATTGGGGGGAGTTGATGAAGCGATTGGTGCTGCTGCCGGGGCTTCTGGCGATTGTGGTGTTGGCGTTGACAACAGTTCTTGCAGTGCCCAAAGCGGTAGCTGCGCCGGCTGCCAACAAGGCGGCAGGCACGGGGGCGGAGTCTTCAAGACCCTTTGTGGCGCAAGTGGTCGGTCTCGAGTGGATGAATCCACTGCATCGAAGAGACTATCCGACAGAGTGGCAACTGTTGTGGACGCTCGGGTTGGTCAAGCCGAACAGCAACGACGATATGGTTCGGACGAACCCCCAAAAATATTCGTCGTTGCAAGCAATTTCCATTGTGGCGGACGGGCAGCGGGGCAGTGAGTCGTTTACGGGGTTTTATAAGAAGTATATTCGTAAGCTGCTTGTGTTGTTTCGTACGCGTTACGTGACAAGCTCGGATTATTTTTATACGGTTAAATCTGATAATAAAAATGAATGGCGCGAGTTGGCTGGTATTCGCGTCGAGCTTGCCATTCCGAGTGCTCGTCTGGATCCGGCGCTTGCTGGAACGTTTTTGCGCGATGAAATGGTCAATGCTTACGAGATCGGGAATCCATCCGCAAAAGATCTTTGGAGCCGCGATACGCCACCCGATATACACGTGACATCGGGGCACGGCAATGCCGGCTTCACGTCATTGAATGCTGCGCTGGATTATCTGGCTACACACCCTGACAAAAGCGTCTGGGTGATGAACTGGGACGCACCCAGTTTCCCGCCGAGTGACGGACAGATCAACGAGAACATGGTGGTGCTGTTCCTTGCGGGCCCTGACCTGAAGACCGAGCGTGAGCCGCTTGCCTGGATCGGCAAGGCTGCACGAGGCAACGTCAAGGATTTCGAGGCGAAGCAAGGCGCGAGCCGTGCGGTACAGGCATGGAAGTCGACGATCGATACGGCGGCGAGCAATGCGGGCGTGTCAGTCTCGTCATTGAATTACATCGTGCACGACGCAGGCAAGGGTAGTGATGCTGCATCGACACGGATTGCCTCGCTATCGCAAACGCTGACGGAAGTGCTGCCGGAATACGATTTCCGTACGCAGACCTTCAACACATCGGCGCTGCTCGGCGACATGGGCGCCGGCGCCGCGCTGACGGACGTGGCGCTCGCCATCGGCCGGGCGAATCATCTCGGCGGAAACGTGCTCGTAGCCGGAACGACCGACACCGAGCATCCGACCGCGGTGGTGGTGGTCGCACCGTCGAAGCTGACGCCGATCGACGCGGGCAAGAACTGGTTCCGCGCACGCGGTGAAAACAACGCGTACTTGCCGTGGTGGGGCCGCCGTCACGATGCGCGTCAGGCATCGCAGGGCTATTCGGAATAAGGAGCGCGCATGCGCGGAATCATTCGGGTCGGCGATGCGACGAGCCACGGCGGTCAGGTCGTGACCGGCAGCGCGGTCAGTGAAGTGATGGGGCGGCCGGTCGCCCGGCTCGGCGACACGTGCGTCTGCCCGATCTCGGGGCATCAGGCCTGCTTTATCGCCGAAGGCGATCCGCAGGTGATCGTCGACGGAAAACCCGCGGCGTTCGATGGTCACAAGACTTCGTGTGGCGCGACGCTGATTTCGAGTCTGGCGTCGTCCGGGCGGGAATGAGTCGTTGGGACGGTTGTCACGACTTACTCGCCATTGGGAATGAAGACGGGGGTTCCGGTTCCGGCCGGGCTCCGGTGCCTGCTGGTCGACAGCCAACGCATTGCTGACCAGCTTGATTAGGAATATTCATGTCCCGTCTCACTCTTGTCAGACACGTCGGATCCGTTGTGATCGCGGCGGCGACAATCCTGTTGGTCTTGCCGGTGCGTGCGGAGATGAACGCCGCATCGACGCAAGCCGTCGAGGGTGCGTCCTCAGCGCCCTTCGTTGCCCAGGTCGTCGGACTCGCATGGCTCAATCCGCTGCAACGGCGTGACTATCCGACTGAGTGGCAACTGCTGTGGACGCTCGGGCTGGTCAAGCCGAATAGCAACGACGATATGGTGCGGACCAAGCCTGCGAAATACACGACCTTGCAACCGATATCCATCGTCGCGGATGGTAGCCGGGGCCGTGAGTCGTTTTCCGGGTTCTATGAAAAGTATGTCAACGAACTCCTGGTACTTTTTCGCATTCGCTATTTCGTGAACAGCGACTACTTCTATACCGTCAGCTCGCGCTGGCGGTGGAATTGGAGAGAACTGGCTGGCATACACGTCGAGCTGGCCATTCCCGGCGATCGACTGAACCCCAAGCGGGCAGCGTCATATTTGCGCGGCGAGATTGCAAGCATGTTCGAAATCGGCAACCCGTCCGCAAAAGATCTATGGAGCCACGATACGCCACCTGATGTCCACGTGACGTCAGGTCAAGGCAACGCCGGCTTCACGTCGCTGAACGCCGCACTGGATTATCTAGCCGCTCACCCCGACAAAAGCGTCTGGGTGATGAACTGGGACGCGCCGAGCTTTCCACCGCAGGACGAACAGATCAACGAGAACATGGTGCTGCTGTTCCTTGCCGGCCCGAATCTGAAGACCGAGCGCGAACCACTGGCGTGGATCGGCAAGGCTGCACGAAGCAATGTCGGCGATTTCGAGACGAAGCAAGGCATGAGCCGTGTGGTGCAGGCATGGGCATCGACGATCGACGCGGCGGCGAGCAACGCAGGCGTCACAGCCTCGTCACTGAATTACGTCATTCACGACGCAGGCAAGGGCAGCGATGCCGCGTCGACAAGGGCCGCCGTGCTGTCGCGATCACTGACCGAGGTGCGGCCGGGATATGACCTCCACGCACAGACCTTCAATACGTCGGCACTGCTCGGTGACATGGGTGCCGGCGCGGCGTTGACCGATGTCGCACTGGCGATCGGCCGCGCGAATCACCTCGGCGGAAACGTGCTCGTGGCGGGAACGACCGACACCGAGCATCCGACGGCGGTGGTAGTCGTCGCACCGTCGAAGCTGACACCGATCGACACCGGCAAGAACTGGTTCCGCGCACGCGGTGAAAACAACGCGTACTTGCCGTGGTGGGGCCGTCGTCATGATGCACGTCCGGCATCGCAGGGCTATTCGGAGTAGAACCCGCCACAGAACGATTGTCACAATGCATCGCGTGTCTGCATGACGGGATTCGCCGGATTTATCGCCGCCCGATGCATCGCGACAATGGTTCTCGCCGCGTTAAGCAATCTGTAACAATCAGTGGAATAGAAAGAGGTCGTTTCTTTCAAAATACTTTCTATTACTCGCTGCCTACGTTTCCCGGGAAATCCGGATTCACGCTCCATCAAGGCATTTGTCCTCACGTCACCCGGAGCCGTATCGAGACCTCCATCGCATACATTACAAAGCGTATGGATATTGAAAGATTTGCATCTCTTGACGCACCGCGTCGTCGCCCTTATTGTCCGTCTGCCGCCCGTGAGAGAGCACGGCGGCAATCGCGGATGCGCGCCTCACGCGCATGACAACACGCAGCAGAAAGCAGAAAAGGAAACGTGGTAGCCACATGAAGCCGCTCTTCGACGACAAGAACTCCGATGCGGTCAGCGATCGTCCTTCCACCCCGTCTTCGTCACCCGTTGCAGCGCCCGCCACCGTGCCTGCCGCCGCCGTTGCCATGCCGGCTGCACGCCCGGCGGAGAACGTCCGCCTGATCACCGTCGACGAGATCGACCAGCTCGGCGCGACGCAGGGCACGCGGATCGCGGCCTTCTCGCAGCAGATTCTCGCGAGCGTCCGCGCGTCGGATGCCGACCAGTTCGGGGACAAGCTCAACGAACTGATCGCGACCGCTAAGGGGCTCGACCCGCGCGGCGCCGACAAGGGCGGGCTGCTCACGCAGGTCACGCGGCTGTTCCGCTCGACCAAGGAGAAGCTGCTGTCGCAATACGAGTCGGTGAGCAAGCGGATGGACACGCTCGTCGTCGAGCTCGAGAACCATGCACAGCGCCAGAAGGCCGGCATCGACGAGCTCGAGCGGATGTACAACGACAACTACGCGCTGCATCAGGAGCTCGCGCAGTCGAAGGCGCACGGCGAAACGGCGCTCGCGACGCTGCGGGCGCATCTCGCGGCCGGCCAGCAACCGGTGGACGACGCGTTCGCCGCACAGCGCCTGCTCGACGTGAAGCGCAAGGTCGACGCGCTCGAAAGCAAGCTCGACGACCTCGACCGCGCGATGCTGATGTCGAAACAGCTCGCGCCGCAGATCCGGATGGAGCAGGATCAGAAACGCACGCTGACGTCGAAGTTCATGACGATCAAGACCGTGCTGATCCCCGCGTGGACCAACGCGTTCGCGCTCTACCTCGAGCAGCTCAGCACGAAGCGCGCGGCGGCGCTCGCCAATGCGACGTACGACGCGGCCGACGAGGCGATCCGCGCGCAGGCCGACCTGAACCGCCAGAACGCGCAGGAAGTCGCGAAGCTGAGCCAGCGCCCGGTGATCTCGACCGACACGTTCGAATACGCACAGCAGCAGCTGTTCGGCGCATTCGACGACATCACGCAGATCATCGCTGACGGCAAGCGCCAGCGTGAGCAGGACGCGCCGCGCCTGCGCCAGCTCGAACAGGACCTGATCACCCGATTCGCTCCGAAGCACAACTGAAAGAACCGAGAGAACACCGCATGATTACGCTTGAGAAACGCGCGGCGAAGGTCGCGATCGTCCTCGAAAAACGCCAGATACTGAAGCCGCCCGTCGTGCGCGTCGGCGCGGCGCTCGACATCTCCGGCTCCGCGAAGCCGCTGTACCAGTCGGGCGTGATCCAGGACACGCACGACCGGATTCTCGGCATCGCATTGAAGTTCGATGACAACGGCGAAGTCGACACGTGGACCTTCACCGAAGGCTACGACCGCCTGCCGACCGCGACGCCGGACAACTACGGCTCGTACATTTCCGATCATGTGCTCAACGCGCGGATCGACAAGTGGGGCGGCACGCAGTACGCGCCGGTGATGAACGACATCGTCGACTTCTTCTTCCGTGCGCCGGAGCCGTCGCCGAAGCGCGAAGAGAAGCGCGGCTTCCTGAGCCGGCTGTTCGGCGCAGCGGACGAGACGCCCGCGCCGGCCGCCACCGCGCCGGAGAACGGCCACCTGCCCGCATGGGTGCTGTTCGTCACCGATGGCCAGAACCCGAAGAACGACCGCAAGCGCGTGCGCCAGCTGCTCGCCGAGTCGCAGCACTACCCGCTGTACTGGTCGCTCGTCGGCGTCGGCGATCCGAGCGAATTCGACTTCCTCGCGGAAGTCGCGGACGAGATGCCGAACGTCGGCTTCCTGCATCTCGAATCGCTCGACGTCAGCGACGAACAGATCTACGAACAACTGATCACGCAGGAATTCTGCGACTGGGTGCGCGCGAAGTAAGCGCAGCCCGCCCGCCTTTTATCCCGAACTCGATTACCCCCAATCATGTTGAAAGACTTCAAGATCCCGTTGTCGCTCACGGTGCTCGCGCTGATCGCGGCCTATCTCCTCGGCGGCGTGAAGGACATGCTGATCGTCGCGGTCCTGTCGGTGCTCGAAATCTCGTTGTCGCTCGACAACGCGGTCGTCAATGCATCGGTGCTCAAGAACTGGTCGGAGAAGTGGCGCAACCGCTTCATGGTGTTCGGCCTGCCGGTCGCGGTGTTCGGCATGCGGCTCGTGTTCCCGCTGCTGATCGTCGCGGTGATCGGCCACATCGGCATGTGGGACGCGCTGAAGCTCGCGATCGAGTCGCCGGCGCAGTACGCGTCGATCCTCACGTCCGCGCATCACCAGGTCTCCGCATTCGGCGGCGCGTTCCTGCTGATGGTGTTCTTCAAGTTCATGCTCGACACCGAGAAGGACGAGCACTGGATCGGCTTCCTGGAAGGCCCGATGAGCCACCTCGGCCGGATCACGGCGCTGGAAGTGGCGCTGACGCTCGCCATCATCATCGTCGCGTCCCTCTACGTGCCGGCGGCCGAGCAGGTGGCCTTCCTGCTCGCGGGGGCGTTCGGCGTGATCAGCTTCGTGATCGCGCACGGCATCGGCGACCTGATCGGCGGCGAGGAGACGGGCACGCGCGTGGTGCGCGAAGGCGTCGCGGGGTTCATGTATCTCGAAGTGCTCGATTCGTCGTTCAGCTTCGACGGCGTGATCGGTGCATTCGCGCTGTCGAACAACATCTTCCTGATCGCGCTGGGCCTCGGCGTCGGCGCGGCCTATATCCGGGAGATGACGCTCGTGCTGCTGAAGAAGGGCACGCTCGCGCAATACCGCTATCTCGAACACGGCGCGTTCTGGGCAATCGGTGCGCTCGCAACGATCATGTTCCTCGGCGTGAAGTTCGAGGTGCCCGAGGTCATCACCGGCCTGGTCGGCGCGGCGATGATCGCCGCGGCCGTATGGTCGTCGATCGTCGTGCAACGCAAGGAAGACCGGACTGCCGTGGCGGGCGAGTGACCCCGCGTCACGCGCGGGTCGAACATCGTCAACGAGGGGCCGCGCAGGGCGGCCCGGCATTGCCGCCGGCACAACGGCGGTTCCAGCAGAAGAGGTTCAGATGATCAATTTGTCGAAAGGCGGTCGCGTCAACCTGTCGAAGGAAGCGCCCGGAACGCAGAAGTTCCGCATCGGTCTCGGTTGGGATGCGAACGCGACGGACACGGGTACGGACTTCGATCTCGACGTGTCGGTGTTCCTCTGCAAGTACGACGCGCAGAGCAATCCGAAGCTGATCTCGGATCAGCACTTCGTGTTCTACAACAGCGAAGTGCGCACGATGGAGCGCAAGGACACCTTCATCCAGCCGGGCGACGATTTCCCGAAGCGCGGGATGCCCGCGTCGAAGTGCCTGGGTGTCGTGCATAGCGGCGACAACCGCACGGGCAGCGGCGACGGCGACGACGAGGTGATCTTCATCGACATGACGAAGCTCGCGGCCGACGTCGAGGAAATCTCGGTGGTCGTGACGATCGACCAGGCCGAAGCGCGTCGCCAGAATTTCGGCCAGGTGCGCAACAGCTACATCCAGATCGCCGACGAAGTGTCGGGCGCGGTGATCGCGAAGTACGCGCTCGAGGAAGACTTCTCGATGGAGACGTCGGTGCAGGTCGGCAGCTTCTATCGCCGCGACGGCCACTTCATGTTCAAGGCGGTCGGCGCCGGCTACAACCGTGGCCTGGGCGACTTCGTGCGCGCATACGGCGGCGCGGTCTGACTGGCGGCAGCCCGGCCGGCGGGATACCGCCGCGCCGGGCAGGAAGCAGCGATGACGAATCCGTCCGACGAGCCGAAGCGGCTCGAGTTCGATACGACGCCCGAGCGCACGCCCGGGCGTCTTGCGTTCGACGCGCCGCCCGCGGCCGCGGCGCCGGTTGCGCGCGGTCCCGAGCGGCCCGCGCCGCAGGCGCTCGACTTCGG
>NZ_VWWH01000065.1:0-42848 GCF_011753045.1 Burkholderia sp. Ap-955 | reverse complement strand
CACCCGGGCGCCGCTTCGCCGGCGCCCGTTTCCGTTGGCCGGCGGCTATGTCAAAGTTCGTCACGTCCCGCCAAAACCGGTGGTTTCCGTGCCACAATCGCCGCAGACAGTCGCCGGGGCAGCCAGCCCGAATCGCACGCCGTGCCAGGCGTGCGCGACGACACGCCGGAAACCGGCTGCCGCCCTCGCGAACCAGGTCGCCCGATTCGCCCGCCGCGGCGCACCGGCGCACATGCAACCATGACAATCCACGGCGCGCCGCTTCCAGGCCAGACGCTCGACGCGATGCCCGGACGCACGACGCCGCAGAGGAAACCAACCGGTGACGGACATCAATGAAGCCGCCTCGGGCGGCACCCGCAAGCAACGGCCGGCGGTCGGCATCTCGCTGTTTGCACGCGACGGCCAGGCGATCTGGGAAAACGGCATACACCAGAACATCGCGTTCCTCGCGATGATGCTCAAGCGCTCGGATCGCGTCGGCCCCGTCTACTTCCTGAACGGCGGCGACGCCAGCGCGCTGCCGGCCGGCCTCGAACTCGACGGCCTCGACATCCCGCTCGTGAAGCCCTCCGACGTCACGCACGAACTCGACGTCGTGATCGAAATGGGCGCGCAGCTGCCGGTGGAATGGCTCAGGCACATGAAGGCGCTCGGCAAGAAAATCGCCGCGTTCTTCTGCGGGCACGTGTATGCCGGCCTGTGCGAAACGCCGATCTTCGGCAAACCGTCGGGGCACATCTTCAACGGCGCGCCGTTCGACGAAGTGTGGCTGCTGCCGCAATACGACAAGACGGCCGCGCCGATGCTGCAAACCATCCTGCGCGCGCCGGTCCACCTGATGCCGCACATCTGGTCGCCGTACTTCCTCGAGCGCCGCATCGCCGCGCTCGCCGCGGAAGGCGCGACGTTCGGCTATCAGCCCGGCGCCCGCCCATGGCGCCTCGCGATGCTCGAACCGAACATCTCGGTCGCCAAGTCCTGCCACTACCCGATGCTCGCGTGCGACGAGTTCTACCGTGCGCGCCCGGACGCGGTTCAGCACATGTTCGTCGTGAATGCGTTGCACATGAAGGAACATCCGACTTTCGTGCACTTCGCGAACAGCCTCGACCTCGTGCGCCAGCACAAGGCGACCTTCGAGCCGCGCCTCGACCTGCCGGGCTTCATGGCGCGCCATGCGGACGCGGTCGTGTCGCATCACTGGGAAAACGGGCAGAACTACCTGTATTACGACGTGCTGTACGGCGGCTACCCGCTGATCCACAACTCGACGCTGATCGGCGACGCCGGCTACTACTACCCGGACTTCGATTCCGCCGCGGGCGGCCGAGCGCTGCTCGAAGCGTGGCTGCATCACGACGAACGCCTCGACGACTACCGCACGAAGGCCGGCCGGCTGCTGCAGTCGGTCTCGATCGACAACCCCGCGAACCTCGACGCGTTCGTCTCGCGTCTGGTCGCCTGAACCGGAGCATACGCATGTCGGACTCCAATGCCCGTCAAGCGCCCGGCGAGGGCAAGCGTCTCGTCGTCGGCGTGTCGCTGTTCGTGCGCGGCGCCGGCCAGTCGCTGTGGGAAAACGGCATCTTCCAGAACTGCCTGCTGCTGATCCTGCTGCTGCGTCAGTCGCCGCTCGTCGCAGAAGCAGTGATGGTGAACGGCGGCGAACAGGTCGCCGATCCGCAGATGATGCTCGGCGAATGGGACGTGCCGCTGCTGTCGATGGACGAAGCGCTGCAGCGCTGCGACGTGCTGATCGAAATGAGCGCGCAGTTCGGCGCCGACTACCTGCGCGCGTTCCGCGAGCGCGGCGGCAAGGTCGTCACGATGCGCGTCGGCAACGACTACGTGATCGACATCGAACGCGCGATGTTCGACAAGCCGTCGGGCTTCCTGTTCTCGGGCGCGCCTTACGACGCCGTGTGGACGATCCCCGAATTCGAGCGCTCGTGCCTGCACTATTACCAGACGGGCCTGCGCGCGCCCGTCACGATCGTCCCGCACATCTGGCACCCGATGCTGTTCGACAAGGCGCGCGCGACGCTCGGCGCCGGACTGTCGTTCGGCTATGAGCCGGGCAAGCCGCGCTGGCGCGTGACGATGTTCGAGCCGAACATCTGCATGGTGAAGACGAGCGTCATCCCGATGCTGGTGGCCGAAGAAGCGTATCGCGCGAAACCGGATTTCCTCGAGTTCGTGCGCGTGTGCAACACGCTGCACCTGAAGGAGCATGCGACGTTCGTCCACTTCGCGAAGAGCCTCGACATCGTGAACCACGGGATCACGACGTTCGAAAGCCGCTATGCGGTGTACGAGTTCATGGCCGCATACGGCGATGCGGTGGTGTCGCACACGTGGGAAAACGCGCAGAACTACCTGTACTACGAGCTGCTGTACGGCGACTACCCGCTGATCCACAACTCGCCGTTCCTCGGCAAGGCCGGGTATTTCTATCCGGACTTCGACTGCCAGGCCGGCGGCCGCGCACTGCTGAAGGCGTTCACCGAGCACGACGCGAACCTCGAGGCGTACCGCGAGCAGTCGAAGCACGTGCTCAGCGCCGTCAGCATCTACAACCCCGAGAACGTCGCCGCCTATACGGCCGCGATCGCCACCCTCTATCGCGACGCGTGACGCGCTGCCCCTTCCGGACTCCGACATGAACGCACGCCCGCCCCTCACCCGCTCGAAATGGCTGATCGGCTGCGCCGTCGCTTCGATCGCGATCGGCGCGCACGCGCAATCCGCCGGCGAATCGGCCGACGCGCTGCTCCGCGACTCGGATGCGGTGTTCAAGCTGCTCGATGCCGGCCAGTACGGCGCGGTTTGGACCGACCCGGCCCCGTTCGTGAAGGCGCGCATCAAGCAGGACCAGTTCGCGGCCGACATGCAGCATGCACGCCAGTCGGTCGGCACGGTCAGCCGTCGCGGCTGGGCGCAGGTCACGCGCATCCGCTACACGAATGCGGCGACGACGCCCGACGGGCTTTACGCGAACGTCGACTACACGACCACGCTGACGAGCGGCGCGACGGTCTACGAGAAGCTGAGCTTCCGACTCGAAGATGACGGCCGCTGGCACCTGACGGGCTACGTGCCGCGCCAGTCGCAGAATTTCGCGCAATAACCCGCGCGCCGCGCCTCCACGGAGCATCCGATGAAACTCAATGTCGCGATAACGATGAACGTGCAGCGCGACGCGACGCAGTCGATCTGGTACAACGGCGCGAACCAGCACTGCGTGTTCCTGTACATGCTGCTGAAGCAGTCGCCGCTGATCGGCGAGGTCTGGCTCGCGCACGACGACGGCATCACCGACTATCCGCAAGCGCTGATGATGGACGCGTTCGGCGACGCGCTGCGTCCGCTGTCGGCCGTCGTCCACCAGACCGACCTGCTGATCGAGATGAATGCGTTCATCGATCAGACCCACACGGATGCCGTGCGCCGGCGCGGCGGCAAGTGCGTGTCGTACCGCTTCGGCAACGACTACGTGATCGCGGTCGAGACGATCAACTTCGAGAAGAATCAATGGCGGCCTAACCCGAACCGCGTGCAGTTCGACGAGATCTGGACCAACCCGCAGCACATGCACACGTGCGCGGCGTATTTCCAGGCCGTCTATCGCGCGCCGGTGATCGAGCTGCCGCACATCTGGTCGCCGTATTTCATCGAACGCAGCCTCGACGCCGATCCTGAACTGAAAGCGCGCTTCGGCTATCGCAACCACGGCACCGCGAAGCGCATCGCGTTCTTCGAACCGAACCTGAACGTCGTGAAGAGCTCGATCGTGCCGATGCTCGCCGCGAACGCGTGCTACGTCGAGCACCCGGAGCTCGTCGAGCACGTGTTCATGACCAACACGTTCGACAAGAAGGAAAACGTCGCCTTCAAGCATCTCGCGCTCGGGCTCGAGATGGTGCGCGACGGCAAGGCCACCGCCGACGTGCGCGCGCCGTTCGTCGCATGGGCCGCGCACCACACCGACATCGTCGTGTCCCATCACTGGGAAAACGGCCTCAACTACCTGCTGTATGACGCGCTGTACGGCAACTACCCGCTCGTGCACAACTCGCCGTTCCTGCGCGACGTCGGCTACTACTACCCGGACTTCGAGATCTTCGATGCGGCGCGTGCGATCGCGACCGCCGCGCAGACGCACGACGGGCGGCTCGACGACTACGCGGCCGCGGCCCGCCGCTGCCTGCACCAGGTCGACACGCTCGCCGAGCACAACGTCCACGCATATTCCGCGCAGATCCGGCAGCTGTTCGACGGCCGCGCGCTCGGCTGACCTCCTTCGCACACGCCCCGCCCATGAATCAGACCGTCCGCAATTTCGTCGTGATCGATTCGATCCACGGCCCGTTCGTCATCAACCGGCACTGCGCGTTTCAGGCCGAAGCGCTGATCAAGACCGGCCGGCCGCACATCCAGGGCGAGCTCGACACGATCCTGCACGTGATCGACCAGTTGCCGGACGATGCGATCGCGGTGGACGGCGGCGCAAATGCGGGGCTCGTGTGCGTGCCGATCGCGCACCGGCTGCGGGCGCGCGGCGGCCGCGTGTATGCGTTCGAGCCGCAGCGCACGCTGTTCCATGCGCTCGGCGGCACCGTCGCGCTCAACCAGCTCGACAACGTCCATCTGCTCAACATGGGGCTCGCCAGCGCCAACGGGACGATGAAGGTGCCCGACGTCGACTACGGACAGGAGGCCGACTTCGGCCAGATTTCGCTCGTCGACGGGCAAGCCGACGGCGGCACGCCGACACCCGTCGTGCGGCTCGACTCGCTCGGGCTGCCTCGGCTGGATTTCCTGAAGCTCGACATCGAAGGGATGGAGATCGACGCGCTGCGCGGCGCGCGCCGGCTGATCGAGACGCACCTGCCGTGGTGCTGGATCGAATACTGGAAAGTCGGCGAGGCGCCGATCATCGCCACCTTCGCCGGCCTCGACTACACGTTCTACCGGATCGACGGCCTGAACATGCTGTGCGTGCCGAACCCGCGCTGGGACCGGCAGAAGCTGATCATCTCGGGCGAACCGCTCGCCGTCACGTCGACGGCGGAAAACGATATGGCGCTCCCGGCAGCGACAGCGGCAACCGCCGACGCCGAGGCGCCCGAAACGAACTGGAATCTCGCACTCGACCACGAGTCGCGCGGCGAATGGGGCCATGCAATCGACCGCTGGCAGCGTGCGCGCGGCCGCGGGCTCGACGACGATGCGATCGCGCTGCAGCTCGCGTCGTGCTACGGCTTCGCCGGCGCACCCGAAGGCGGGCTCGCAGCGCTCGAACGCTTCGGCGATCCTGCCGCCCTGCCCGACGCGACGCGTGGGCGTATCGAACTCGCGCGCTCGGCGCTGCTGCTGCGCGCCGGCCGGCGCGACGAGGCCGCCCGCGCCACCATCGCCAGCGAAAACGTGCTGACGGCCGCCCAGTTCGGGCTGCCGACGGAGCGGCTCTACCAGGGCCAGCCGCTGCAAGGCAAGCGGCTGCTCGTGCTCAGCTACGGCGGCGTCGGCGACCAGCTCCAGTACGCGCGCTACCTGCCTGCGCTCGGCGCACTCGGCTGCACGAGCGTGACCGTCGTCGTGCCGGACGCGCTGACGGGCCTGCTGCGTCACACGTTCCCGCACATCGAATTCGTCGGCGCACATGGCGCATGGGTCGACACGTCGCCGCTCTCGCACGACTACTGGTGTTCGTTCCTGATGCTCGCCGCGCAGTTCGGCTACGCGCCGGCGCCCGCAGGCTCGGCGGCCGCCTACCTGTCGTGCCCGCCCGAGCGCGCGGCCGCGTGGCGCGAGCGCGTGTCGCGCGACGGCCATCCCGCCGGCACGCGCCGCATCGGGCTCAACTGGCGCGGACGCGACGAAAGCGACGCGCGCTTCCATCGCGCGGCCAGCCTGCGCGACTTCGCGCCGCTGACGCGGATGCATGGCCACGCCGCGTACTGCATCAACCGCGACCTGTCCGCGCAGTCCGAGCAATCGGACCTGCCGGTGACGTTCCCGCATCACGCGATCGGCGACTTCAGCGACCTGGCGGGGCTGATGCTGGCGCTGGATGCCGTGGTGACCACCTGCACCGCGCACATCCACCTCGCCGGCGCGCTCGGCGTGCCGGCCGTACTGCTGCTCAGCCCGAAAGCCGACGCGCGCTGGGAAACCGGCTCGCGCACCGCGCTCTATCCGGGCATCCGGATCGTGCGCGCCACGCGCGTCGGGCAATGGGACGACGCGGTCGACCGTGCGATGGCGTTCGTGCTCGGCGGATTCGGGAAGGATTGATCGACGGGATGCGGATCGGGGCTGCGGCGTGCGGATGATGTCGACGCGGGCCGCGCGTCTCGCGCTGCGCCAGGGCCCGGGACTGGCGTGAACGGGCGCTAGACCAGCACCCGATCGCCGCTCTGCGCGGCGAACGTGCGGCCATGCCGCCGCCCCATCCGCGCAAGCACCGCGAAGCAATGCGCCACCGGCCGGCTGGCGCCGCCGGATTGCTTGACGAGGCTGTCTGATACGCCACGCGCGATGGCCGAATCGTCGCCGCACGCACCCGCGATGACGGCCGCGTAATAGTGCCGCGCCGCCAGCTCGCGGCCGCCGGCGTCGAGCGGCTTCATTCGCTGAATGCGGCGCGCAACGGCTGTCAGGCCGTCGAGATACGGCGCGACGTCGATCGTCACATCGGTCGATTCGGCGCCCAGTTGCCACAGCATGTCGGCCAGCTCGGTGATCGCGACGAGGTCGCGCGCACCGGCCGCCTGCGTGCCCGTTCCGCCTCCGGCCTTCGTCCCTGCCATGCTCAGCCCCTTTGCGATTCGTCCCGGCCACGCGCCGATCACGCCCGACATCGGCGCGCATCATGCACGCCACCTCGCCCGTTCCCGCGCCGTCACGCGGCGGCCGGCGACCGCCACGAAAAACGGATGCCCTGCGCCCAGGCGACGCCGGCATCCACGATGATCTGCCGATCGCCCTCGCTCTCCACGCCTTCGACGACGACGTGTCGCGCACCTTCATGCGCGAACGCGATCAGCCGGCGGAACTGGTAACGCCCGATCGCGTTGCGCTTGATCATCGACAGGATCGACCTGTCGAGCTTCACGATGTCGGGATTGCCGACCACCAGGTTGTTCAATGCGCTGAAGCCGACACCGAAATCGTCGATCGCGATGCGGCACCCGGCCTGCTGGAAGCGGTTCACGAACGAGCGCCCCGCGACGGGATTCAGCGGCCCCGTCTCCGTGATCTCGACCACCAGGCGCGCCGCGACCGACGGCTCGCGCTCGAGCCGCCTGAAGATGGCCAGCCACGCGTCGTCGACCACCGCGCTCGCCGCCGCCACGTTGCAGCCGTAGACGGCAGCCGGATCGGCACGCAGCGCGTCGATCGTCCGGCCGACCACGAGCCGGTCGAACCACCGCATCAGCCCGAGCGCCTCGAGGCGCGGCAGGAACGCGACCGGCGGCAGCGCATCGCGCTCACCCCACCGCAATCGCGCCAGGCATTCCTGGTACAGCACACCACCCGACAGGTCGGCCCGGCATACGGGCTCTTGTGCGAACCCGAGCCGGCTTTCCACGAAACTGCGTACCGACGCAAGGTCGGGATGATCGTCGGGGGTGCCGAACACGAGATCGATTTCGTCACGATTCGCTTCCCGATTCGCCTCCTGGCGAGCTTCGACCGCATTCATCCGGCGCTCCGGCAAATGGCGAGCCGCCGATCACGGCTCGACCTCAACAAACATGCGGAGCAAGCCGACCATGACGCGCTCCGCCGCCTACCCGGCCTATCCTGTTATGTCGATCTTTTCCGGGGGCGTACTTTTCGCTTCGGCGCGCCGTCAAATTCGATATTTTTCAACGATATTCAGTTACTGGAAATACACCATGTGTGCACGATACCGAATGTGCGACAGGTCACATTAACGCAAATTACGGAACCCCCGACCCAGATACTGTTTATTCGTCGCACCTAAACAACCCGATCCGACTCGATTTCCTCGCAATTTACGGATCTCGGAAATCAGGAAATTATCAATTAATCAGATAAATGCCGGCCCGGAAAGTCTTGTGTCTTCGCCCGCTGCCAAGCGCGCCTAGGTGGCCGGCCACCCGGTTTTTCCAGGGTCGAAAATCGGCCGCCGCACGTCATTCGATCGTCGCAGCATTCAATTTTATTGTTTCAAACGAATTATTGAATTTCCAACCTGGAATCCAGCCACATTGAATCAATAATACCAATTTAATTCATATGACGATTATCGATCGGACCATTTTTAACAATCTTAAATACTTGTTAACCTATAAAATGATTTTCGACGGACTTCCCTCGGAGCCGTCAAATTCGTGCCTTCAAAAACCGTCGAACCGATCGGGTTCGGCGGTTTCTTTTTTTAACGGCATCCATTCGTCAGACATGAGGGCGGGACAATCCCGATGGCGGGATTCGGCGCGACGGTGTGTGCGTCGCGCGAAAATCGTGCCTTACGCGGCCGATGCGCCGACCAGGTTCGCGAGCAGCGCGTCGTATTCGGCGACGAGTGCGGGATTGGCCGACGTATAGCGGCCGAGGATCTCGCGCTGGCGCCGCGTGTACGCTTCCCAGTCGTCATCGTGCGTATGCAGCGCGCGCAGCAGCGCATCGGCGCCCTGCTGCACGTCGTTGTCCGGATAGTAGTAGCCGAGATCGGGCGCGAGGCTCGCGTTGTGCACGAGCGGATAGCCCTGCCAGCACACGTCGAAATAGAAATAGTTGAGCGGGTTCGACCATTGGTGCGACACGACGATATCGGTCAGGTCGGCCAGGAACAGCGGCGTATCGAAGCGCCCGACGAAGCTTGCCTTGCCCGCGCGCACGATGTCGAGGTAGTTCATCAGCATCACGAACTCGGGGCTGTCGTGTGCGAGGCGGTCGGCATTCGTCACGTGCGTGAAGCAGATCGCGTCGGGATCGCGGCGATACGCTTCGTCGATGATCAGCATCGGATACACGCAGAACTTCACCACGTCGTGGTTCGGCTCCATCACCGTCAGCCGCTTGCCGGGCTCGCTGCGCGGCCGGTATTCACCGTGCTCGGGCAGCGGCGCGGCGCGCGCACTCAGGAACATCGGATCCCACACGAACGGCACGACGCGCCCCGGGCAGCGGCGCAGCGACTGCAGGAACGGCAGCGACGAGGGCGCGATCTGCGGAATCGCCCACACCTCGTCGTAGCCGCGGTTGATGAACAGCGAATCCCACAGCCGGCGGCCGAACAGCATCGACTCCATCACGTTGATGTACTCGACACCGCAGCAGTAGCTGACGAGCTTCGCGCCGCGCGCCTTCAGGTAGGCCGTCTGCTCCCCGTTGACCTGGCCGCCGAGCTCGATCACCACGTCGAGCGAATCCTTCATGTCGTCGAACGCGCGCGTGTCGAATACGTTGCGATCCCACGGCAGCGCATCCGTGAGCGGCACATCGGTGGTGTTGACCAGCGTGACGCGATAGCCGTGCGGCGACGCCATCAGCAGCTTCGCGAGAAACAACGCGTTCTGCTTGATGCCGTTGATCCACAGGCTTTCGTCGGGGGCACGCAGTCCGATCGTGATACCGATGCGCAGGCCGTTCAGGGCAGGAGACGTCATCGTCGGCAGGATGGAAGATTGGATGGGGATGGAATGGACGCAGTGTAGCGCGCGATGCGCCGCCCGCGTCAAGCGGCGCTCGCCGGCGGCAAGCCGGCATTCTAGCGGAGCGCCGGCCGCATACTGTCAGGGATGGTCAGCACGCGGAATGCAAAAATGCTCCAGCCGGTCAACCTGACGCTCCATGACTCGCGGTACATGGAAAAACTCGATGGCGACCAATTTGCGGTATTTCGCCCGATCTGATTTCACGCGCGTGATGCAATCCGACCTCTACGCATCCTGCTTGCACGACGAATGAAAAAGGCGCCTCACGGCGCCTTTTTCACGATTGACGGCGCATTCGCGGTGCCGGAAGCCGGACGCTGCCCCGCGAAGGCACGCACAGGCTACGGTCAAATCGCCGTAATCGTCGGCGCCACGGCGGCCGGGTCGGTGAGGCTGGGCTTGCCGGTTTCGACGTGCCCCGCGATCCGGCGCGTCCACCCGGCATTCCCCGCCACCGCGAACTGCAGGTCGTACCAGTGGCTGCTGCACGACAGATCCCAGTGCGCCTCGACGCGCTGCCCCGCCGGCACCGTCAGCGTGCGCGGTGCACCGCCGTACGCGACATCGGTGGCCGTGACCGTGAGCGTGCCGGTACCGGCGTTGGCGATCGTCACGTACACGTCGCCGTTGGCCGTGTCGTAGCATGGCGTGATTTCAGGCTTCGCGCCGGCATCGGCCGTGGCCGAACCCGCGAAGCGCCGGAAATAACCGTTCGGCCCCCACACGCTCACCAGGTAGTTGCCGTTCGCATCGAGCGCCCACGTATCGGTCAGCTGCTTGCCCGCTTCGACCGTATAGCGGCGCGGCATCGCGGTCGCGTCCCCCGTATAGACCCAGAAGTGCGCGCCTTGCGTGCCGGTATTCGCGAACGTCAGCGCGTAGCCCTGCGCCTGGAGCTGGCCGGTCACATGCAGTTCGTACGGCAGCGCGCGCGCCGGCCGCGTGCCGGGTTCCTGCGCGGTCACGACCTGCTGCGCGGTGCTGGCCGGCGCAGTCTGCGACGACGCCCGCGAGCATTGCAGATCCGCCTGCGCGACATACGCCTGCGTGCTCGGCAGGGTCGGCAGCGTCGCATCCGATTTCGAGAAGTCGAGCGCCGACGTCAGGTCGCCGCAGATCGCGCGGCGCCACGGCGAGATGTTCGTTTCCATCACGCCGAAGCGCTTCTCGATGAATTGCAGCACCGACGTGTGATCGAACACCTGCGAGCAGACGAAGCCGCCCTTCGACCACGGCGAGACCACGAACATCGGCACGCGCGGGCCGAGGCCGTACGGCAGGTTGTCGGCCGTGTACGTGCCGGTCTGGGTCGAGGTCACGACGTTGTGCCGCTCGAGCGACACATCCACGGTGCTCATGCCGGAGCCCGGCAGCGTCGGCGCCGACGGCGGCACGACGTGATCGAAGAAGCCGTCGTTCTCGTCGTACATGATCAGCAGGACGGTCTTGCTCCATACCTCCGGATTCGACGTCAACGCATCGAGAATCGTCGACAGGTAGTACGCGCCGTAGAGCGGCGTGAACTTCGGATGTTCCGAATACGCGGCCGGCGGCAGCAGCCACGACACCTGCGGCAACGCGTTCGCCTGCACGTCGGCCTTCAGTTGCGTGATCGGGCGCGTGCTCATCCCGCGCGTCTGCAGCGACGAACCGGCCGGCGCGTTCACGAAGTTGTTGAAGCACGCGAGCATGTTCGTGCCGTAGTTGCCGGTGAAGTTGTCGAACCCGGTGCCCTGCTGGTAGATCTGCCACGAGATCCCGGCCTTTTCGAGCCGTTCCGGATAGGTCGTCCAGTTGAAAGGCGGCAGCTTGATCTTGTCGAACTGGTTGTCGATGTAGTCGGTGTTGTCGAGCAGCGGGCCGCCGCCCGTGCCGAGCGGGTCGACCATGCCCGTCATCAGGTACATGCGGTTCGGGTGCGTGTTGCCCGGAATCGAGCAGAAGTAGTTGTCGCACACGGTGAACGCATCCGCGAGCGCGTAATGGAACGGGATGTCGTCGCGGACGTGGTAGCCCATCGTCATGTTCGACTTCTGCACCGCCCACTGGTCCGCGCGACCGTTGTCGATCGCGCCGTGCGTCGTCGCCCACGTATGCGGCAGGCCGCCGATACATTGCGCGTTGACGCCCGGATTGGTCGTGTCGTAGCGGAACGGCGCGATCACGCTCGACGTGTCTTCCTGGCGCGGCTGGAACCACACCGGCTTGCCGTTCGGCAGCGTGACCGGGAAGCGGTCGTTGTAGCCGCGCACGCCGCTCAGGTGGCCGAGGTAGTGGTCGAACGAGCGGTTCTCCTGCATGAACACGACGATGTGCTGCACATCCTGGATCGTGCCCGTCACGGTGTTCGGCTCGATCGCCAGCGCCTTGCGGATCGATTCCGGCAGCAGTGCGGTGGCGGCGGTCGCACCGGCGAGGCCGGCGGAGAACTTCAGAAAGTCGCGTCGCGAATGGGTGGCCATGCTGGTTGCTCTTGATTGGATTTCTGGTGGAAACGGCCGGGATCAGGAAGCGGGCGAGGAGGCAGGTGCGGTGAAACCGGGCGGGCAGTGCATCTGCGCGGTGGCGACCACGCCGCCGCCGCAGGCGGCCTTCTGCTGCGCGACGGGTGCGGCGGGTGCGGTCACGTCGTCGTTGCAGGCGCCGAGGAGTGCGGTCAGCGCGATCAGACCAGCGACCGCGAAGGGCCGTAGGGCCGAGTTTCGCATAACGTCTCTCCGTGGATGTGAAGACGTGACACAGGCGCGGGTGCGCACCGGTCATATCGACGGCGAGATGCTAATTTCGACGTGTTACACGATGGTGTCGTGTGGCGGGAGAAAATCGGAGCGCACGCGGGCAAAAACACGCATGGTGCGGAATGTGCGGCATGGCATGTCATCCGCGCCAGCGAGCGCGTAATTCAATCGAAAGCTTCGTACTGCTGTCGCTTGTCGATGAGGTCAAGGCGGTGCTGTCGCAACCGCGTGCCTGCGATGGATCGCGACGCGGTTTGAGCGGGCCGGCAGCCGCCGGCCCGTGTACGACGAAAGCGCTGCTCAGCCTTCCGCCATCATCAGCAACTGCGCGCCATCCGAGACCTGGTCGCCGACGCCGTACAGCACTTCCGCGACCACGCCCGCGCTCGGCGCGCCGATCGTGTGCTCCATTTTCATCGCTTCCATCACGATCAGCGGCGTGCCGGCTTCGACCTTCTGGCCGGGCTCGACCAGCACCGCGATCACCTTGCCGGGCATCGGCGCGGTCAGGCGGCCACCGCCCTGCTCCGCGTCACCTGCATGCGCGAGCAGGTTGCGCCATTCGAACGTCTCCGCCGTGCCCTGCGTGAACACGTGGAAGTGGTCGCCGTCCGCATACACGCGGCCGCTGCTGCGCACGCCGCCGAGCTTCACGTCGAAATCGAGCGGCGTGGCGCCACGCGTCCACGCGAACGGTTGCGCGGCGGCGTCGCCGATCGCGAGGCGCGCAACCGCGCCGTCGTCCTCGTACGTGACCGTCACGTCCGCTTCGCGTTCGGCCGCGTGCCATTCGAGCGTGCGGCGATAGCGGCCGTTCAGCCGCCAGTCCGGCAGCGCGCCCCACGGCGATGAACCCTGTGCGGTCGCGCTGCGTTCGCGCGCGAGCAGCGCCGCGCATGCGAGCGCAAGCATCGCGCGCGGCGGCTCCTGCGGCGCGAACAGCGCGTCGTGGTTGCGCTCGATCAGGCCCGTGTCGAGATCGGCCGTCGCGAACGGTGCGCACGCAACGACCCGCTGCAGGAACGCGGCGTTCGTGTGCAGGCCGACCACTTCACAGGCACGCAATGCGCGCAGCATCAGGCTCAGCGCTTCTGCACGATCCGCGCCATGGACGATCAGCTTCGCGATCATCGGATCGTAGAACGGCGTGATCGCATCGCCTTCGCGCACGCCGCTGTCGACGCGCACCGATGCGCCGATCGCGAACTCGACGCCGGCCGGCAGCTGCAGGTGCTTCAGCGTGCCCGTCGACGGCAGGAAGCCGCGCGCCGGGTTCTCCGCATACAGGCGCGCCTCGAGTGCATGCCCCTGCACGCGCAGTTCGTCCTGCTTCAGCGGCAGCGGCTCGCCCGATGCGACGCGCAGTTGCCATTCGACGAGATCGAGCCCCGTGACCATCTCGGTCACCGGGTGCTCGACCTGCAGGCGCGTGTTCATTTCCATGAAGTAGAACGCTTCGCCCGTCATGATGAATTCGACGGTGCCCGCGCCGACGTAATTCACCGCACGCGCGGCCGCGACGGCCGCCTCACCCATCGCCTGGCGCACGTCGTCGTGCAAACCGGGCGCCGGTGCTTCCTCGAGCACCTTCTGGTGACGGCGCTGCACCGAACAGTCGCGGTCGAACAGGTACACGGTATTGCCGTGCGTGTCGCCGAACACCTGCACCTCGACGTGGCGCGGGCGCGTCAGGTATTTCTCGATCAGTACGCGATCGTTGCCGAAACTGCTCGCGGCTTCACGCTGGCACGACGCGAGCGCCGCCGGGAAATCGTCGGAGCGCTCGACCACGCGCATCCCCTTGCCGCCGCCGCCCGCGCTCGCCTTCAGCAGCACCGGATAGCCGATCGCGTCGGCTTCGCGATGCAGGTTGGACGCGTCCTGGTCGTCACCGTGATAGCCGGGCACGAGCGGCACGGCCGCCGCGTGCATCAGCGCCTTCGCGGCGGCCTTCGACCCCATCGCCGCGATCGCGTCGACCGGCGGCCCGATGAAGACGATGCCGGCCGCTTCGCACGCATGCGCGAAATCTTCGTTCTCCGACAGAAAGCCGTAGCCGGGGTGGATCGCCTGCGCGCCGGTGGCGCGCGCGGCTTCGATGATGCGCTCGATGCGCAGGTAGCTGTCCGCGGCGGCCGAGCCGCCGATGTGCACGGCTTCGTCGCATGCGGCCACGTGTTTCGCGTTCGCGTCCGCGTCGGAATAGACGGCAACGCTCGCGATCCCGAGACGTTTGCACGTCGCGGCGACGCGGCACGCGATTTCGCCGCGGTTGGCGATCAGAATCTTGTCGAACATGGCTTCGGTGTCGTCCGGAAAGAGGGGGTCACGCGCGCTGCGCGATCATTCACGCCACGACGGCGTGCGCTTTTCGAGGAAGGACGCAATCCCTTCGCGCGCTTCCGCGCCGGCGCGGGTGCGCGCGATCCAGTCGGCGGTCTGCTCGATCAGCGTCGCGTCGAGCGGCCGGCCGGCCACGTCGGCAACGAGCCGCTTGCACGCCTTCACCGCGTCGGGGCCGTTCGCGACGAGCGTCGCGGCCAGCTTCGCGACGGTTTCGTCGAGCGCATCGGCCGGCACCGCGTCGTGAATGAAGCCGAGCGACGCCGCACGTGCGCTATCGAACACCTCGGCCGTCGTGAAATAGCGGCGCGCCGCGCGCTCGCCCATCGCGCGCACCACGTACGGCGCGATCGTCGCGGGGATCAGCCCGAGCCGCGCTTCCGACAGGCAGAACTTCACGCCGTCGGCGGCGATCGCGATGTCGGCCGCCGCCACCAGGCCCACGCCGCCCGCATACGCGTCGCCATGCACACGCACGATCACCGGCTTGCCGCAGCGATGGATCGCCTCGAGCATCCGCGCGAGCTTGCGCGCATCGGCACGGTTCTCGTCGTCCGAGTAACCGGCCATCTTCTTCATCCAGTTCAGGTCCGCGCCCGCGCAGAACGCCGCGCCTTCCGCAGCGAGCACGATCGCGCGCACGCCTTCGTGCGCGTCGAGCCATTCGAACGCGGTCGTCAGCTCGGCGATCGTCGTCTCGTTGAACGCGTTGCGCACGTCGGGACGCGCGAGCGTGACAGTCGCCACGCGGCCGGCTTCGCTTACCTTGATCGTTTCGTATCGCATCGTTCAGCCCTCCCGGCCGTTACATGCGGAACACGCCGAAGCGTGTGTCTTCGATCGGCGCGTTCATCGACGCGGCGAGGCCGAGGCCCAGCACGTCGCGCGTCTGCGCGGGGTCGATCACGCCGTCGTCCCACAGCCGTGCGCTCGCGTAATACGGATGGCCCTGGCGCTCGTACTGGTCGCGGATCGGCTGCTTGAACGCATCCTCTTCCTCGGCCGACCACGAACCGCCCTTCGCCTCGATGCCGTCGCGGCGCACCGTCGCGAGCACCGACGCAGCCTGCTCGCCGCCCATCACCGAAATACGCGCGTTCGGCCACATCCACAGGAAGCGCGGGCCGAATGCGCGACCGCACATCCCGTAGTTGCCGGCGCCGAACGAGCCGCCGATGATCACCGTGAACTTCGGCACCTTCGCGTTCGACACGGCCGTCACCATCTTCGCGCCGTGCCGCGCGATGCCTTCGTTCTCGTACTTGCGCCCGACCATGAAGCCCGTGATGTTCTGCAGGAACACGAGCGGAATCTTGCGCTGGCAGCACAGCTCGATGAAATGCGCGCCCTTCACGGCCGATTCGGAGAACAGGATGCCGTTGTTCGCGACGATCCCGACCGGGTGGCCCCAGATGTGCGCGAAGCCCGTGACGAGCGTCGTGCCGTAGCGCGCCTTGAATTCGTCGAACTCGGAATCGTCGACGATGCGCGCGATCACCTCGCGCACGTCGAACGGCTTGCGCGTATCGACCGGAATCACGCCGTACAGGCTCTTCGCGTCGTAGCGCGGCGGCTTCGGCTCGCGCAGCGCGACCGGCGACGCGATCTTCGGCGCGAGGTGACTGACGATGTTGCGCGCGATCGACAGCGCATGCGCGTCGTTCTGCGCGAGATGGTCGGCCACGCCCGACAGGCGCGTATGCACGTCGCCGCCGCCGAGATCCTCGGCGCTCACTTCCTCGCCGGTCGCGGCCTTCACGAGCGGTGGCCCGCCGAGGAAAATCGTGCCCTGCTCCTTCACGATGATCGACTCGTCGCTCATCGCCGGCACGTACGCGCCGCCCGCCGTGCACGAGCCCATCACGACGGCGATCTGCGCGATCCCCGCCGCCGACATCGTCGCCTGGTTGAAGAAGATGCGGCCGAAGTGGTCGCGATCGGGAAACACGTCGTCCTGGTTCGGCAGGTTCGCGCCGCCCGAATCGACGAGGTACACGCACGGCAGCCGGTTTTCCGCGGCGATTTCCTGCGCGCGCACGTGCTTCTTCACGGTGACCGGGTAGTAGGTGCCGCCCTTGACCGTCGCGTCGTTGCACACGATCACGCATTCGCGGCCGGCGATCCGGCCGATCCCGGTGATCACGCCCGCGCCCGGCGCGTCGTCGTTGTACATGCCGTTCGCCGCGAGCTGCGAGAACTCGAGGAACGGCGCACCGGGATCGAGCAGTTGCGCGATGCGGTCGCGCGGCAGCAGCTTGCCGCGCGACAGGTGCTTGTCGCGCGCGGCCTGGCCGCC
This sequence comes from Burkholderia sp. Ap-955, assembly GCF_011753045.1. Lineage (NCBI taxonomy): Bacteria > Pseudomonadati > Pseudomonadota > Betaproteobacteria > Burkholderiales > Burkholderiaceae > Burkholderia > Burkholderia sp. Ap-955. The sequence continues at coordinate 25,776 of NZ_VWWH01000065.1, read as the reverse complement.
ACCCTGCGCGAGCTGTTCGATCTTCGCGCGCAGGTCGGCGACGACCGCCTCGAGCGCGGCGGCATTCGCGCGGAAGTCTTCCGAGCGCGGATTCAGTTTCGATTCGATGATCGGCATCGACGGGGCTCCGTTCGCGTGACGTGGGGCGTTACATCGTTTCCGCGAACAGCTCGCGGCCGATCAGCATCCGGCGGATCTCGCTCGTGCCGGCGCCGATCTCGTACAGCTTCGCATCGCGCCACAGGCGCCCGACCGGGTATTCGTTGATGTAGCCGTTGCCGCCGAGGATCTGGATCGCCTCGCCGGCCATCCACGTCGCCTTCTCGGCGGTGTAGAGGATCACGCCCGCGCAGTCCTTGCGCACCTGGCGGATGTGGTCGCTGCCGGCCGAGTCGAGATGGCGGCCGACCGCGTACAGGTACGCACGGCAGGCCTGGAACGTGGTGTACATGTCGGCGACCTTGCCCTGGATCAGCTGGAATTCGCCGATCGCCTGGCCGAACTGCTTGCGGTCGTGGATATACGGCACCACGGCGTCGAGGCACGCGGCCATGATGCCCGTCGGGCCGCCCGACAGCACCGCGCGTTCGTAGTCGAGGCCGCTCATCAGCACCTTCACGCCGCCGTTGAGCTGGCCGAGGATGTTCTCCTCCGGCACTTCGACGTCCTGGAACACCAGCTCGCCCGTGTGCGAGCCGCGCATGCCGAGCTTGTCGAGCTTCTGCGCGACCGAGAAGCCCTTCATCCCCTTCTCGACGATGAACGCGGTGATGCCGCGCGAGTTGGCTTCGACGTCCGTCTTCGCGTAGACGACGAGCGTGTCGCAATCGGGGCCGTTGGTGATCCACATCTTCGTGCCGTTCAGCACGTAGCGATCGCCGCGCTTGTCGGCGCGCAGCTTCATGCTGACGACGTCGGAGCCGGCGTTCGGCTCGCTCATCGCGAGCGCACCGATGTGTTCGCCCGACACGAGCTTCGGCAGGTATTTCTGCTTTTGCGCTTCCGTGCCGTTGCGATGGATCTGGTTCACGCACAGGTTCGAGTGCGCGCCGTACGACAGGCCGATCGACGCCGATGCGCGCGAGATCTCCTCCATCGCGACCATGTGCGCGGTGTAGCCCATGTTCGCGCCGCCGTATTCCTCGGCCACCGTCATGCCGAGCACGCCGAGATCGCCGAACTTCTTCCACAGATCCATCGGAAACTGGTCGGTGCGGTCGACCTCGGCCGCGCGCGGCGTGATTTCCTTCGCCGCGAACGTCGCGACGGCGTCGCGCAGCATCTCGATGTCTTCACCGAGCATGAATTGCACACCGGGCAGGTTGATCATGTCTCCTCCGTCTCCAGAAAGTGTGTGGCACTCACCGATTTCTGAGTTTCGCTCAGATCGAATGAATGCGTAGATTCATTGACCGATACAGCGTAAATTTTGCACAGTTTCGCGCCCCGTCGGGTTCGGCGTCAATAGTTTTTTGAGTGACACTCAGATATCATGCCGGGATGACAGCCGCTACCGCCGACACCATGACCGCCACCGTCAAAGCCGACCGCGCCGACACGTCGCGCGCGCCCGCCGGGCGCAAATCCCAGCAACGCGTGCAGGACATTCTGCGCGCCGGCCGGGAAGTGTTCGCCGAAAAAGGTTACGAGCATGCGACGGCCGCCGAGATCGCGCAGCGCGTGGGCGTGTCGGAGGCGACGGTGTTCAGCTATTTCCGCGGCAAGCGCGAGCTGTGTGCGCGCGTCATCGCGGATTGGTACGACGAAAACATCGCCGCCTTCGAGGAAGGGATGCCGCAGGACGCATCGGTGCAGCAGCAGTTCGCGTTCATCGTGCGCACCCACCTGCGGCTGATGCTGGTGAACGGCACGGGCCTGTGCGCGCTGGTGCTGTCGGAAGGCCGCGCGAAGCAGCATGCGCTGAGCGACGAGCTCACCGCGCTGCAGCGCCGCTACACCGCGCCGCTGATGGACGTGCTCGCGCGCGGCCAGGCGGCCGGGCAAGTGCGTACCGACCTGCCGCTGAGCCTGCTGCGCTCGATGGTGTTCGGGCCGATCGAGCACGTGCTGTGGGATGCGATCCTCGGGCACCGCAAGCTCGATGCGGAAACGACGGCCACGCAGCTCGTCGACATGCTGTGGGCGGCCGTGCAGCCGCCGGCGCCGGAACAGGCGGCGCTCGTGCGCTTCAGGAACGAAGTGGCGGAAGCCGTGCGGCGGCTGGAAGGCGAAAGCACGCGCGGGTGACACGCGGCGGGCAGCGCGCCCGCCGCCTCATCGCCGCTTCCCCGCCGTCGCGGGGTTCGAGGGCGCTACGACTCGTCGCTGACGCGCAGCGGCGCGCGGCTCTGCTCGTTGTTCAAATGGACGAACTTGCGCAACAGGCGCATCAGTTCCTGCGAATCGTCCTCTCCCATTCCGTCGAACAGGCCGGCACGCAGTTCCTTCACCGACGGAATCAGGTGCGTGAGCAGTTCGACACCCGCCGGCGTCAGCAGCAAGCGGCGCTGCCGCCGCGGCAGCACTTCGCGCACGATCAGTCCTTTCGCTTCGAGCCGGACCGCGAGATCGGCGGTGGTCGACGTATCGAGCGCGACCCGCTGCGCGAGCGTCACCTGGTCGAGCCCCGGATTCTCATAGAGCATCCGCAGGACCGCGTACTGCACGGGCGTCACGTCCCGGCCCAGCTTCTCGTAGAACATCGCGACCGCGATCTGGTGGGCGCGCCGGATCAGGTGCCCGGGTTCGTCGTACAGATCGAGCGGGAAAACCGGCAGGTCGGCGGGATTCGTTTTTTCCATGAATGAGTCGATGACATAAGCGGCGCATGCCGGTTGCACGCGCCGACGGCATGGCGCTGCCTCGCGCCATTTCCCGGGAAAACCAGTATACCGCCCGCCTTGCTCGAGCCAATCTCAATGAGTACACTGAATCTCATTCAGTACACGGAATGAACATCGGGCCGCCTCCCCGGCGGCACCGCCCCGAAGGAGACAAGGAACATGTTTCTCAAGAACGCGTGGTACGTGGCGTGCACGCCTGACGAGATCGACGGCAAGCCGCTGGGCCGCAAGATCTGCAACGAGTCGATGGTGTTTTACCGCGCGGCGGATGGCCAGGTCGCCGGGCTCGAAGACTTCTGCCCGCACCGCGGCGCGCCGCTGTCGCTGGGATTCGTGCGCGACGGCGTACTCGTGTGCGGCTATCACGGGCTGGAAATGGGCTGCAACGGCAAGGCGACCGGCATGCCGGGCCAGCGTGTCGGCGGTTTCCCGCCGATTCGCAGTTTCCCGGTGGTGGAGCGATACGGATTCATCTGGGTCTGGCCGGGCGATGCGTCGGCAGCCGATCCCGCCAAACTGCCCGCGCTGGCGTGGGCGGAAGACCCGGCCTGGGCCCACGGCGGCGGCCTGTATCACATCCGCTGCGACTACCGGCTGATGATCGACAACCTGATGGACCTCACGCACGAGACCTACGTGCATGCGACGAGCATCGGCCAGAAGGAAATCGACGAAGCGCCGCCGAAGACCACCAGCCATGGCGACGAAGTCGTCACGAGCCGCTTCATGGAGAACGTGATGCCGCCGCCGTTCTGGCAGATGGCGCTGCGCGGCAACGGGCTGGCCGACGACGTGCCGGTCGACCGCTGGCAGATCTGCCGCTTCACGCCGCCGAGCCACGTGATGATCGAAGTGGGCGTCGCGCACGCGGGCCACGGCGGCTACGACGCGCCGGCCGAATGGAAGGCGTCGTCGATCGTGGTCGATTTCATCACGCCCGAGACGGACACCTCGATCTGGTACTTCTGGGGAATGGCGCGCAACTTCCGGCCCGACGATCACGCACTGACCGCCGAGATCCGTGAAGGCCAGGGCAAGATTTTCGCCGAGGATCTCGATATGCTCGAGCGCCAGCAGCTCAACCTGGAGAAGTGGCCCGATCGCAAGCTGCTCAAACTCAACATCGACGCCGGCGGCGTGCTGTCGCGCAAGGTGATCGAGCGGCTGCTCGCCGACGAGAACGGGGCGAGCCCGTCGCGGCCCGTGATTCCGGTCGCGCAGATCAAGGAGGCGTCATGAGCGCCGCGACGCTGACGGTCCGGGTGGCCCGCAAGTGGCAGGAAGCACGCGACATCTGCGGCTTCGAATTCGTCAGCGCTGACGGTTCGCCGCTGCCGCGCTTCGACGCCGGCGCTCATATCGACGTGCATCTGCCGGGCGGCCTCGTGCGCCAGTATTCGCTGTGCAACCACCCGGAGCACGGCGACCGCTATCAAATCGCCGTGCTGCGCGATGCCGACGGCCGCGGCGGGTCGCGCGCCATTCACGATGCCGTCCGGCAAGGCGATACCGTGCGGATCGGCGTGCCGCGCAATCAGTTTCCGCTCGCCCCCGACGCGCCGCACCACCTGCTGCTCGCAGGCGGGATCGGCGTCACGCCGATCCTCAGCATGGCGGAACGGTTGTTCTCGTCCGGCAGCGCGTTCGACATGCATTACTGCGCGCGCTCGACCGACCGCATGGCCTTCGTCGAGCGGATCAACGCGGCCGGGTTCCATGATCGCGTCCGCTTCCACGTCGACGACGGCGCGCCCGAGCAACGATTCGACCTGGCCGCCGTGCTCGCCGCGGCGCCCGAAGGTACGCACCTGTATGTATGCGGGCCGCGCGGCTTCATGGACGCGGTGTTGAACGCCGCGCGCGAGCGCAACTGGGCGGAAGCGCGACTGCACTACGAGTTCTTCGGCGGCGTGGTTGCACCGTCCGGCGCGGATCGCGCGTTCCAGGTCCGGATCGCGAGCAGCGGCCAGGTGATCGACGTGCCGGCCGAATGCACGGTCATCGCGGCGCTGGCGGCAAACGGCGTCGACGTGCTGACGTCGTGCGAGCAAGGCGTATGCGGCACGTGCTTGACGCGCGTGCTGCAAGGCGAGCCCGATCACCGCGATACGTATCTGACCGACGAGGAAAAAGCCGCCGGCGACCAGTTCATGCCCTGCTGCTCGCGAGCACGAACCGACCTGCTGGTACTCGATCTGTAGACGGACACGCCCGACCCGAGGCGGCCCACCACAATACTGGAGACGATCAATGGAGCAACCTGCCCGGCCATCAATCAAGACTGCTAAATTCCCCGTCGACCGATGGTGGGTCGCCGCGCTGTCATCCGAACTGACGGATAAACCCGTCGCCCGCACGCTGCTTGGCCATCCGGTCGTCCTGTTCCGGTTGCCGTCCGGGGAAGTCGGTGCGCTGGAGGATCGCTGCTGCCACAAGTCGCTGCCGCTGTCGTGCGGCTCGCTCGAAGCGCGCGGCCTGCGCTGCGGCTATCACGGCCTGCTGTTCGACCGCGGCGGTGCATGCGTGGAGATTCCCGGGCAGGACCGGATTCCGGCGAAGGCGTGCGTGTCGTCGTATCCGGTGCAGGAGCAGGACGCGATCGTGTGGATCTGGATCGGCGCCGACCCGCACGCTCAACCGACCTGCGCGCCGCCCCGCTACGCATTCCATACGGATCCGCAATACCGGTTCGGCGGCGGCCACTATCATTACGACGCGCCCTATCAACTGATTCACGACAACCTGATGGACCTGAGCCACCTCGGCTATGTCCATCTGAAAACGATCGGCGGCAACGCGCCGCTGCACATGGGCGCGGAAACCCGCGTCAGCAGCGACGGCAACACGGTGACACTGGTTCGCCGGATGCCGGATTCCGACCCGCCGCCGACCTACACCGCCGCATGGCCGTTCGCGGCCCGCGTCGATCGCTGGCAGGAAATCGAGTTCCACGTGTCGCACATCCGGATCTGGACCGGCGCGATCGACGCCGGTACCGGCGACCTGCGCGATCCGGCACGCGGCGGCCTTCACATGCGCGGCTTCCACGGCATCACGCCCGAAACGGACACGACGACGCACTACTTCTGGACCGTCGCGACCAATCCGCAACACGATGTCGAGCGCGTCGCGCAAACGGTCATCGAGCAATCCGCAGCGACGTTCGACGAGGACAAGACCGTGATCGAAGCGCAATACCGGAATCAGCTGCGGTTCCCGGACGGCCGACAGATCGACATTCATGGCGACGCGGGCCCCAATCGCGCGCGGCGCGTGATCGAACGGCTGCTGCTGCACCCCGAACCCGCGTAAGCATCGTGCCGGTGCACTAGCTGGGCCTGCCGGCCGCGGCGGGTGTTCCCCGGGGATGCCCGTCAGCCCGCGCAGTCGCTTTCGTCCCATCCATTGCCGCCGGCTTCCATTCCATTTGATTAGTCATACTACTTTATGAAGGATCTTTGACGTGAGCGCAAATATCCGCAATACGATCGACGAATCCCCGATGAGCGCGTTCCAGACGATGGCGGTCACGGCCTGCGTTGTGCTGAACATGCTCGATGGCTTCGATGTGCTGGCCATCGCGTTTGCCGCGCCGCACCTGGCGGCCGAATGGAAACTGAGCGGCAAGGAAATCGGCCTGCTGCTGAGCGCAGGCCTGGCCGGCATGGGCATCGGCTCGGTGCTGATCGCGCCGCTGGCCGACCGCGTCGGCCGCCGCCGCATCATCCTGCTCTGCCTCGCCGTGATCTCGACCGGGATGCTCGCCTGCGCGGCCACGCACAGCACGCTGCAACTCGCCGTCACGCGCGCCTACACGGGGCTCGGCATCGGCGGCATGCTGGCGAGCCTGACCGTCATCAGCGGCGAGTACGCATCGAACAAATGGCGCAGCGCCGCAATCGGCATGCAGTCGACCGGCTACGCGATCGGCGCCACCGCCGGCGGCGTCATCGCCGGCTACCTGCTGTCGACGTGGGGATGGCGCAGCGTGTTCGCGTTCGGCGGCATCCTGACCTTGCTGTCGATCCCGATGGTGCTCGCGCTGCTGCCGGAATCGCTCGATTTCCTGCTGGCGAGGCGGCCGGACCACGCGCTGCAGAAAATCAACCGCATCCTCGCGAGAATGAAGCGCGCACCGATCGACTCGCTGCCGGCCGCGGCCTCGTCCATCGGCACGGCAAGCCCCGCGTCGAGCTGGACGGCCGTGCTGCGCGCACCGCTCGCGCGCCGCACGATCGCGTTGTGGATCGCGTTCTTCCTCGTGATGGGCAGCTTCTACTTCGTCGTGAGCTGGACGCCGAAGCTGCTGGTCCAGGCCGGGCTGTCGGCATCGCAGGGCGTCACCGGCGGCGTACTGCTCAACCTCGGCGGCATTGCGGGCGCCTCACTCTTCAGCCTGCTGTCGACGCGCGTCGCCCTGCGCAACCTGTTGGGCGCGACCCTGCTGCTCGGCGGTGCGCTGATGGTCGTGTTCGGCGCGAACACGGGCTCGCTCGGCATCGGGATGACCGTCGCGGTATGCCTCGGCGCGGTGATCAATGCGTGCGTGGCCGGCATGTACGCGCTGTCGCCGACGCCGTACCCCGCAGAAATCCGCACGACGGGCATCGGCCTCGCGGTCGGCATCGGCCGCCTCGGCGCGATCCTGTCGCCGATGACGGTCGGTGCGCTGCTGGACGACGGCTGGTCCGTGCCCCATCTCTATCTCGCGTTCCTCGTGCCGATGGCCGGCGCGGCAATCGCCGTCGTCATGGCGGGCCCGCGTGCCGCGGCGCCGCGCCGGCAACGCGACCCGGCGATCTCGTAACACGCGACGCCAGCAGTCCTGCCGATACCCGTCGGCACCCCAGATACATCCGGGTCACCATAAAAATCGATAAGCATAGCTACATACTGTTTGGAGACAGTCATGAAAAGGAAACCGGGCGTCGCACTCGCGACGGCAATGGCGCTGGCCGGACCGGCCTGCGCGCAAAGCAGCGTCACGCTGTACGGGATCATCGATACCGGCGTGTCCTACTACAACAACGCCGCGCACGGCGGATCGTTCACGGGCATGCCGACGCTGACCGGCGAGGTGCCGTCACGGTGGGGGCTGAGAGGCACGGAGGATCTCGGCGGCGGCTACCAGGCCTTCTTCGTGCTCGAAAACGGCTTCCAGCCCGGCACCGGCGCACTGAACTACGGCGGGCGCCTGTTCGGGCGACAGGCGAACGTTGGCGTGAACGGTCCGTTCGGCGCGCTGACCCTCGGCCGCCAGATGAACATGTCGATGATCGTGCTGACCAATGCCGACGTGATCGGCCCGTCGATTCACTCGATGGCAGATTTCGATTCCTATCTGCCGAACGCGCGCAGCGACAATGCGATCGGCTACAAGGGTACGTTCCACGGCGTGACGCTCGGCGCCACCTACAGCTTCGGTCGCGACGCGGCCGGGCCGGCAGGGCCGTCGGCGACGGGCTGTGCCGGACAGGTGCCCGGTGACCTCGTCGCCTGCCGCCAGTACACGGCGATGCTCGCGTATGACGCGAGCAACTTCGGGCTCGCCGCGTCGCACGACGTGATGCGCGGCGGCGGCGGCGCGCTCGCCCCGCTGAACAATCCGGCGTACACCGACACGCGCGACATCGTCGCCGGCTACGTGAAGATCGGCCCCGCGAAACTCGGCGCCGGATGGATCCGCCGCAACCTCGCGGCAGCCGAACACCTGCAGGCCGATATCGTGTTCGCCGGCGGCACGTACTATGCGACGCCCTACCTTGCGCTCGACCTTCAGGGCGTACGCTACCTGCAGCGCCGCGAAAACAGCGAAGGCGGCACGAATGCCACGCTGCTCGTCGGCCGCGCGAACTATTTCCTGTCGAAGCGGACGACCGTCTATACGTCGGCGGGCTACATGTTCAACAGCAAGCTGGCTGCGAACGCGGTCGCTGCCGGCGGGACGGTCGGGACCGGGATGAACCAGCTCGGCGTGATGGCCGGCATCCAGCAGAAGTTCTGAACGCCGGACCCCGCGCCGGCGCGGGGTCAGTTGGCAAGCCGGCAGTGTGAGAGCTTCAACCCCGGCAGCACCGGCGCATCGATATAGCCTTCGTTCACGCAGCTGAAGCGGAACGCCGACGACGTGACGAACGGCTTGATCTCGCCGCCGGGGAATTTCGGCTTCAGCGCATCCTGGTCGGCCACGTCGAAATGCGTGTCGAACTGCTCGCCGTCCTTCGTCAGCGCGCCGAAATAGGTGCCGCCCGGATCGCTGCCCATCCGGATCACGGCGCCGACGAACACGAGTCGCTTGCCGTCGTACTTCGTCTTCGCGGCGGCCATGTCCTGCGTATAGGCCTCGATCACGGCACCGTAATGCGCGTCGATCGCGGGCTCGGTATCCGACGCGGCGCAGGCGCTCTGTTGAACGCCCGCCAGCATCGTGCATGCCGCAAGCGCGGCCGCCGCGAACGGCGCGGAAATTTTTCGCATGGGTGGTCTCCCGTCAAGCGTGGTGGTTGAAGTGATGGAATACGGCGCTTCGCCGGCTGCCCGGCGCAACGCCCGATGAATTCGCTTCCGTTGCTTTAATCGTTCGAATGGCGGAACACGGCTGCGATCACTTCACCACCCGCATGGTCGTGTGCGGTGCGCAGCGTCGCGCTGAACGCGACGTGACAGGAAGATGACATGGTGCGGCCCCCGGCTCTCTCATTGAATTTCACTGCGTCTGATTTTGGTCGCTACGGTAGCAGACGGCCAACGGCCCGGCAACCAAGGCCCGCATGCCACCGCTCACCTCATTACAATTGCAAATGCTTCTCATTACATATATTATTCGCGTCCTGGTCGTGGCGGAACGCTGCGGCCCGCGACACGATCCTTAGCACTCCGTCCTGCATCGATTCATGCCATCCCGCCGAACACCCCGCCGTGCCCGGACCCTGCGTCCGTGGCGCACGAGCCTGCCTGCCCTGGTCACTCTGTGCGTCGCGAGCGGCACGCATGCATCCGCAGCCGAGCCCGCCACCGTTGCCACCACGCCCGCGACGCCGGCCGCGCGCGAACTCCCGGCCATCAGCGTCAGCGCATCGGCAACCGCCGATCCGACGGTCGGCTATCAGCCGCGCACCACGAGCATCGCGGGCGGCGACAACCGTTCGATCAAGGAGATTCCGCAATCGGTCGCGGTGGTCAGCAGCAGCGTGATGCAGGACCAGCAGGCGCGCACGCTCGACGACGTGCTCGGCAACATCAGCGGCGTCACGCAGACGAACACGCTCGGCGGCACGCGCGACGCGTTCATCAAGCGCGGCTTCGGGTCGAACAACGACGGCTCCGTGCTCGTCGACGGCGTGCGCACGCCGGTGCTGCACAGCTATCTGGCGACGATCGACCGCGTCGAAGTGCTGAAGGGCCCGGCGTCGCTGCTCTACGGGATGCAGGATCCGGGCGGCGTGATCAATCTCGTCACACGCAAGCCGGAAGACACGTTCGGCGGCTCGATCTCGGCCTCGCGCACGAGCCACGGCGGCAGCAGCGCAACCTTCGATCTCACGGGCCCGCTCGGCAAGCCGGGCCAGGTCGCGGGCGGCACGCTCGCGTTCCGGCTGACCGGCCAGTACGACACGAGCCGCTACTGGCGCAGCTTCGGCCGCCAGCGCGATGCATTGATCGCACCCGCGCTGTCGTGGCACGACACGAACACGTCGATCGACGTCAGCTACCAGTACGTCGACTACACGACGCCGTTCGATCGCGGCACCGTGCTCGTGAACGGCCAGCTCGACGATGCGCTGCGCTACCGCCGCTACGAGGAAGCGTGGTCGCAGAGCAGCGGCATCCAGGAAACGCTGCACGCGCGTATCGAGCACCGCTTCTCCGACGCGTGGCGCGTGCGTGCGACCTACGGCTGGGGCCGCGACCGCTATGACCAATACATTACCCGCGCCACCGCGTTCAACAGCTCGACCGGCGCACTGACGCGCTCGTCCGATGCGAACCTCGGGCGCAACGACTCCGACCAGATCGCGACGCTCGGCCTGCTCGGCAACGTGACACTCGCCGGGATGCACCACGCGATCTACATCGGCGGCGAATACGAGCGCCAGCGCAGCTTCCGCGGCGACACGATCCGCGGCAAGGCGACGAAGGGCTTCACTCTCTACGATCCCGTGTACGACCTGCTCGCACCGGGCGGCATACCCAACCCGAAGCAAAGCGATTCGCGCTCGGTGGTACATGCGTATTCGACGATCGTGCAGGACTCGGTGAAGCTCACCGACCGGCTCACGGCGGTGGGCGGGCTGCGCTGGGAAAACTGGCAGCAGGAATCGGGAATGGGGCGGCCGTTCGTGTTCGCCGACCGCTCGCGCGGCACCGTGTGGCTGCCGCAGTTCGGCCTCGCGTACGCGCTCACGCCGGCGCTGACCGCGTACGCGAACGTGAGCCGCTCGTTCAAGCCGAACGTCGCCACGAACGTCGCGGCGCCGCTCGCGCCGGAATACGGCCGCGTGCTCGAGGCCGGGCTGAAGTTCAGCGTGAAGCCGGCGATCACCGGCACGCTCGCGGTCTACCAGATCGACAAGCGCAACGTCGCGGTCACGGTCGGCGATCTGACGTCGACGATCGGCACGGCGCGCTCGCGCGGGATCGAGCTCGACGTCGCCGGGCAGATCACGCGCCACCTGAGCGTGATCGGCAGCTATGCGTACACGAATGCAACCGATCGTGACAGCAACACGCCGCTAACCAACGTTGCGCGCCATACGGGCAGCCTCTTCGCGGTATACGACACGGCGATCGCGAACCTGCCCGGCCGCTGGCGCTTCGGCGGCGGCGCACGTCTTGTCGGCGCACGCTCCGGCGACACCGCGAACAGCTTCACGCTGCCCGGCTACGTGACCGTCGACGCGTTCGCGGCCTACGAAACGACGATCGGCAAGTTCCCGACGCGCTTCCAGCTCAACGTGAAGAACCTGCTCGACAAGACCTACTACCCGTCGAGCAACAACAACCTGATCATCGCGGTCGGCGAGCCGCGGCTCGTCACGCTGACGACGACGGTGTCGTTCTGATGTGCTGATGGCCTGATGCGTGCGTGGGCTTGCCGGCAAGCGGCGGCCCACCCGCAAACCCGCATCAGCGGTCGCGTCCCACGCTCGCTCAGCCGCCCCCCTCTCCTCCTCGGCGCAGCACCCCGGCCACTTCACGGTCGGTCGATTGCGGCAAACCCGCGCGCATTGCGTCGAACAGCAACGCCGCGACGAAACACCGATCGATCATCCGGCGCAACAAGCACGACGGCGAAACGCGTCGTTGCTCGCCGCCAACACCGGCGCCGGATTCTTCTTGACCAGCGTCCTGTACGACACCCGACGCCCTCCTCCACACGCCTCCCCGGCACGCGCTTCGCCGCCCGCAGAAATGCATCCGAGCGATGCAATTCCGCCGGCTCCCGAACCGCATCGCACGCCGTATGATCGCCCCGGCCTTGTCTCAGGGCTGCTCAATACGCGTTGCCCTCTCCGCGCGCTCCGCCCCAACCACCCAGCGAACATGTCCCACTTCTCACTCATCCTCGTCGTCTCCCTATTGAGCGCCTTCGGCCTGATCGCGTCCGACGTCTACCTGCCCGCGATGCCGTCGATGGCCCATGAGTTTTCAATCGGTGCATGGCAGATGCCGCAGACGGTATCGGCCTACCTGATCGCGCTCGCCTGTGCGCAGCTGTTCTACGGCCCGCTCTCCGATCGATGGGGACGCAAACCGGTGCTGACGGTCGGCATCCTCGTATACATCCTGGGCTCGATCGGCTGCGCAAGCGCCAGCGGCTTCGCGAGCTTTCTTGGCTGGCGCGTGCTCGAAGCGCTGGGTGCGGCGTCCGGCCTCGTCATCGGACGCGCGATCATCGCCGACACCTGCGACAAGCACGCATCCGCGAAGGTCTACAGCATCGTGTATCCGCTCGTGTCGCTGTCTCCGGCGATCGCGCCCGCGATCGGCGGATATCTGGCTGCTTGGTTCGGATGGCGGAGCGATTTCATGTTCGTCGCCGCGTTTGGCGCGGTCGCGCTCGTGCTCGTCCAGCTTCTCCTGAAGGAAACGCGGCCTGCCGTCGCGCCGGGGCAACCTCACGCCGCGCCGTTGTCCGGCTTCGCCGATGTGCTCGGGGATCGGGCATTCATCCGGTACACGCTCGTCGTCTGCGCGATCTATTGCGCGTGGTTCGTCTACCTGACACAGTCGCCGTTCATCTTCTCCGGCCTGGGCCTGTCGGAACAGCAAAGCGGCTGGCTTTATCTGCCGCTGACCGCCGGCATCATTTCCGCCAACATGCTCTCGCGCCGCATGCTCGACCGGATGTCCTACGACGCGATCGTCGTGGCCGGCGTCGGCTGCTTCGTGGCCGGCGGCATCGCGTTCGCCCTGTGCGAATCGTCGCACGTCAAGAGCATCATCGCGATCGTGTTGCCGATGTTCGTCGTCAGCCTGTCGAACGGATCGTCGCTGTCGCTCGCCGTCTCGGGCGCCATCGCGAGCGAACACGGGCGCGCGGCCACGGCGTCCGGGCTCGTCGGCTTCTTCCAGATCGGCAGTGCGTCGCTCGCGGCCACCGTGTCCGGCGGCCTGCTCGGTACCGGCAGCCATGTGCTCGCGACGGCCATCCCGTTCTTCGCGATCGTCGCGGCGGTCGCGATCGTGCCTCGCTGGTATGCCGCACGACGCACGCTCTCGATGCGCAAGACCCGGCCGCGTTGAGCAACCGGCCCCGCACTGGCGAGACCCGGCCGCTATCGATAGCGGTCGAACGAAGCGGCAATCTCGGCGGTGACGGCACGAACGCGCGCCGTCCGGTTCAGGTCCGTATGCGACACGAGCCAGACCTGATACGGCGCGGCTCGCGACCGGTCGGGCCAGATTCGCACGAGCGAATCATCCCCTTGCGCCATATACACCGGCAGTTCACCGATGCCGATGCCCGACCGGATCGACGTGGCCAGCATCAGGCTCGAACTCACTTGCGCAACGATGAGCCCGCGTTCCATCGACTCGCCGCACAGCGTGTCGCCCTGGTTGGACGTGATGGAAGGTTGATAGACGACCAGGTCATGCCCTTCGAAAGCCGATCCGATCGCAGGCTCACCATGTGCATCCAGATACTCACGGCTCGCGAACAGCCCGACCTCCCACTCCGCCAGTTTGCGGCGGACGAGATCCGGGTTTTCCGGCATCACGGTTCGAATCGCGAGATCCGCATCGCGCCGGGTCAGGTTGAGCACCTGTACCGACGTCGTGAGAACCACGTGTATCGCGGGGCACTTCTGTCGCAACGACCGTATCGCGGGCACGACGAAATCCATCGCAAGGGAATCGGTCGTCGTCACGCGGACCTCGCCTTCGAGCCGGTCGTCCGAGCCGTGGACGCGACGCTCGAAGTCGCTCGCCGCCTGCTCCATCGCTTCCGCGGCCTGCAGCGAATGCTCGCCGACCTGCGTCACGACATAGCCGGACGACGTCTTGAGAAACAGCTTCGCGCCCAGCGCCTTCTCGAGCGCCGTCAGCCGCCGCCCCACGGTGGCCTGATCAACATCGAGCACGGCGGCGGCCTCGCGCAGCGTTCCCGTGCGATGAACGGCCAGAAAAACGCGGGCATCGTCCCAGTTCATGGATAACGTTCTCTCTCGGTAAGGCATGTATGTATTGGTTGGCCGCAATTATACAAGTCGCCTTACCCACCCGATTTCAATAATCAGGTTTCCCTATCAATAGGACGGTATCGTTCGACAAGCGCGAAATCCAGGCCGTGCCGTACGCGACCGAACGGCCTGCGCGTTCACGGATGCCAGCGATACACGATCATGCTCGTGCCGTTGTAGTTGTCCTTCGTGATCACGTATTCGCCGGTCGAGCGCAGGTACGCGCGGATCCCGTACATCGAGTCGACGTCGTTGCCGACGTCCATCGCCGACGTGTTCGAGTTGGTCAGCGTCGTCACGAGCGCGCCGGTGTTGAGATCGAACACGTCGACGTTCGGCACGGTGTGCACGTAGCCGACGAACAGGTAATGGCCGGCCGCCGCGATCGATTTCGGGTTCGCGCTCGTCAGGTTGATCACCGGGTTCGGTGCGGTCGTGTTGCCGTTCTTCCAGCCGTGATAGACCTCGATGTGCCCGTTCATCGCGGTCCAGTCCCAGTTGTTCGCCAGGCCCTGCGCGAGGATCATCGTGTCGCTGTCCGCCTGGTAGATGATGCGCGTCGTCGGCGCCACGGTGCTCGGCACGGGCGTCGTCACCGGCTTGCCCCATGACGGCTTGCCGGTCGCGTCGAAGCCCGTCATCGGGTAGCGGGTGATCACGTTGGTGCCGTTCAGCCCGGCCCACACGTCGCCGTTGCCGTCGATGTCGAAACCGGTCGTGACCTGCAACGTCGTGTTGAACGGCTTGCCCGGCAGCGAGCCGGCCGGATTCGCGATGTAGCCGGTCGCCGGCGTGAAGTAGTAGAAATTGAAGTTGCCGGGGTTCTGGCCCGACGCGATGAGAATCCGGTTGCCGCCCACCATCACGAGCTGGCCGAAATGCTGGCCGCGCTGGTAGTCGTTCATGTCGAGGCGCGGGTCCTTCGGATAGGTGAACGGGTCGACCGTGTTCGCGACGAACGTGCCGCCCGCCGAGCCCGTATACACGTTGTTGCCGCTGTAGAAGAACGTGCCGTCGGTCGCCGGATCGGGCGCGGCGATCGCCTCGAAGTTCAGCGCCTGCAGCTTCCATTGCAGCGCGCCCGTCGGGCTGTACGCATGCAGGTCGGTGCTGCCGTTGCGCCCGAGATCCCAGCCGCCGCCCCACGCGTTGTTGAGCACGTACAGGTTGCCGCCCGAATCCTTGCCGATGCCGACCACGCGCGTGAAGCGCTTGTCGCCGACCTGCCCCTTGATGCCCGAGGTCGTGTCGAGATAGCCGCCCTGCACGCCGAACGTGCCGATCTGCTGCGGCAACCCGGCGAGGCTGTAGAGCTTGATGTTCATGTCCGGGCCCTGGTCGCCCACCAGCAACTGCCCCGTCGACGCATCGAAATACAGCGCCGACGGCCGCGCGCCGGCCGCCATCTGGATCGTGTTCATCAGCGTGCCGGTCGCGCTGTACTGCACGACCACGCCTGCGCTCATGCGCGCGACCCACAGGTTGCCCGCCGCATCGAGCGCCAGCGCGCCGGGCCCGGTCACGCCGATGTCGCGCTGCCAGACGCCGTCGGTTGTATAGACGCGCACGCGGTTGCCGTAGAAATCGCTCGCGTACAGCAGGTTGCCGCCCGTCACGAGGCCGGTGATCACGTCCGGGTTCGGGAGGCCCGTCCACGTGCTGACCGGAATGCGCAGGTCGCGTTTGTTCGTGCTGCGATTGTAGCGGCCCACCGAGCCGCTGCCGAAGGTGCGGTTGTAGCCGAGCGCGACGAAGATCGACGTCGCGTTGCCGGTAATCGCGCCGCCCTGGAATTCGTCGTGGATGCCGATCGTGCCCATCGTCTGGCCGTTCTGGTAGAGCGCGACGCCGCCCGCGTTCTCGTCCCAGCGCGACGACGTGTAGATCACGCCCTCGGGCGCGACCCACATCGAGCGCGCGGCATTGCCGACGTGCTGGGCCAGCGTGCCGTACGTGTTCGCGAGCCAGTCGGTCGAGTATTGCATCTGCGCGTGACTCGCCGGCGCCAGCATTGCCATGCACATTCCCAGCAACGCCGCCCGAATTTGTTTCATTGACATGAATAATGCTCCCGAACGTTCAATGATCGACACTGTAAATCGCGGCGCATGAAATATTGGTGATTTCGGTTAAAACGCATTCGCCGTCCTCACGAATTATTCACCTCGTTCTTTTTGCCGTCCGGCGCTTTTCCGTCAACGATGGTCAAACCCGTTCACCGCACCGCAACAGCTTGCCGGGCGCACGGTTTCGGCGCTTTTTCCCCGGCATTTTCTTCCGGCCCACTCAATGCGAATACGTCATTTTTTCTGAAATGCCCGCATTGTCTTTTTCATTCCCCGGAAATGGGCCAAATTATTACAAATAGAAATTTAAATGAAAGAGAAAAATAATGTCCGGCGCAATCGCGTCGTCGCGATTCAGCACAGCGGCATGCGGCGGGAGGAAGGAAGAGGAAAGCGGGATACGGTGGAGAAAACCCAAAACCGTGCGCCGGCCGTGCCGGCACGCGGCTGCGATCGTTCAGTTCGCGTCGTCGAGCGTCGGGCCGTCCCAGCCGTCGAGGTATTTCGGCAGCGCGTCGACGACGTCGATCACGCGGTGCCGGTAGAACAGGCGCATCGTCGGCTGCAGGTCGTCGGGCAGTTGCCCGCCGTGCGCACGTGCGGCCACCCTGTTCGGCACGACGCGCATGCCGAGCCGGTTGGTGCCGAACACGATCTCGCCGCACGACGCGCAGTATGTGCGCGACATCGACTTCGCTGGACGCGGGAACGTCGCGCTACCGCCTTCGACGGCGACCTGCCCGGGCGGCCACGCGGTCGCCGACAGCACCGGCGTGCCGTAGAAATCGCGGCAGGTCGCGCAATGGCAGTTCGCGCGCGCCGCCGGCTCGCCGCGCAGCGTCACGGTGACGGTTCCGCACAGGCAGCTCGCGGAATGCGTTCGGGTCATGTCGTCTCCTCCATGAAAGGAGGCGACAGTATGGGAGCCTGCGGGCAACGTTGCCTGCATCGGCTGCGGGCAACGTTGCAGCCGCAACGATCGCTTTACGTCAGAACTTCTGGCGCAGGCCGAGACTGACGATGGCCTGCGAGCGCGAATCGGACGAGTGGCCGTTCGCCTTGTCCGACACCGACGCGGTCGCGGCCACCGGGCGGCCGAGCGCGTCGAGCGTCATGCCCGATGCATGCTGGTACGCGCCGAGCAGGTAAACGCTGGTGCGCTTCGACAGGTCATACACGGCGCCGAGCGTGACGTTGTGATACTGCGCGCGGTCGTCCACGCCGTCGACGTCGCTGCCGCGCGTGTAGCTGTAGCCCGCGAACAACTGCGTCTGCGGCTGCACGTTCCAGCGCGTGAACACGCCCGCGACGTTGAACGTCGCATGGCCGGTGAACAGCGACTGGCCGCCGCTGCGGTACTGCACGTTGCTGTAGTTCACGCCGACGACGGCCGGGCCGAAGTCGTAGGTCGCGCCGGTCGCGATGATCTGCTGCGATTGCGCGCTCGCATAGCCTTCGTTGATCGACGAGTTGAACAGCCCGTCGTCGGTGCTCTGCCACTTGCCGGCCGTCGGGTCGGTCGCACCCGTCTTGCTGTTGTCCGACCGCTCGTAGCCGACGCCGACGCGCAGCGGGCCCGCCGCGTACGCCGCGCCGACGCTCCACGTGTTGCGCTGCTTCATGCTGCCCGGCTGGCTGCCGAAGCCGTAGAGCGCGCCGAACGTGAAGCCCGAGTAGTTGGCGCTCGTGTACTTGATCGAGCTGTCGACCCGCGCGGTCTGGTCGAGGTCGTCGATGTCGCCCGGGTGCGCGCCGAAGCCGCCGATATACGACGACGGGCCGACCGGGCTCACGAAGTCGTCGAGCGACGTGTACTGGCGGCCGAGCGTGACCGTGCCGTAGCGGTCGCTGCCGAGGCCGACGAACGCCTGGCGGCCGAACTGGCGGCCACCCTGCCCCGACGTGCCGTTCGTGATGTCGAAGCCGTTCTCGAGGACGAACAGCGCGCGCATCCCGCCGCCGAGATCCTCGGAACCCTTGATCCCCCAGCGGCTGCCGGACAGGTTGCCGGTCGTGAGCCCGACGCTCGAATGGCCGGTGTAAGCGCCCGCGGAGCCGACCCGCTCGTTGCTGCGATAGGTCACGCCCGCATCGACGATGCCGTACAGCGTGACGGAGCTTTGCGCGGCGGCGATGCCCGCGAGCGAGAGCAGCAGCGGGGCTGCGATCAGTTGCTTGTTCATGATTGTCGTGTCTCCGGGCGTTGAACCCGTTGTTCTGGCTGTCAGTTGCGAGTAGCGCGCGGGCGGCGAGATCTGCCGGCGGTGCGAGGCCGGCCGCGGCCGCGCGCGACGACGCGGCGGGCATGCCCACTGCGGCCGCCATGGTAGATGGAACCGGTTCCGATCGAAAGCGGAATAATGAAAACAGTTTTTTGCCAAAATCGAGATAGTCGGGCGGGCGGCCGTGTGCGCAGCGCGCCGCACCTGTACAGCCCGGGCAGGCGCAACCGATAATCGAACGCGCGCCATCCATCGGGAGTGCCTTCATGCATGAGACGACCCTGCTGATCTTCGCCGCCGTCGCGTTCGTCGGTATCGCGACACCCGGCCCGACCGTGCTGCTCGCGCTGACCAACGGCTCGCGTTACGGCGTGCGCCGCGCGGCCTACGGCTTCGCGGGCGCGATGCTGTCCGACTTCGTGCTGATCGTCGCAGTCGCGCTCGGCCTCGGCGCGCTGCTGATGGCGTCGGCGTTCTGGTTCTCGGTGGTGAAGTGGCTCGGCGCCGCGTATCTCGCGTACGTCGGCATCCGGCTGCTGATGTCGAAGGGCTCGCTCGACGTCGCCGCCGCGCACGGCGGCGACACATCCGGGCGCAACGCATCGATCTTCGCGAAGAGTTTCCTCACGGCGGTGACGAACCCGAAGGGCTATCTGTTCTTCTCCGCCTTTTTGCCGCAGTTCCTGGATCCGTCCGCGCCGCTCGCGCCGCAATACGTCGCGCTCGCGATCACGTTCGCGCTGCTCGACGGGGTCGTGATGTTCGGCTACGCGCTGCTCGGCGCACGCGCGGTGCGGCTGCTGAAGCGCGCGGGGGCGCTGTGGCTCGAACGCACCTGCGGTGCGATGCTGCTCGCGCTCGCCGGGTCGCTGGCGCTGTACCGGCGTCATGCGGCATAGGCGCGGATTCCGATGAAAATCGCTGCGCCGCCCCGCTCCGGCTTTCCCGGCCTGTCGCTCCGCCAGATCGAACGCACCGACCTCGACGCGTGGTACGCGTACCTGACGAACCCCGACGTCTACCGCCACACGAGCTGGAACCTTCGCTCGCCCGACGATCTGCTGCCGCTGTTCGACGCCATCGAATCGACGGACCCCGATTCGATCCGGCGTCTCGCCGTGATCGACGACGCATCGGGCGCGCTCGCCGGGACGATCGGCCTGCATACCGTATCGACCGTGAACCGCTCGGCGGAAATCGCGTACGATCTCGCGCCGTCGCACTGGGGGCGCGGGATCGCGAGCGCGCTGTGCACGGCCGTCACCGAGTGGGCATTCGTCGAGGGCTTCATGCGCATGCAGGCCGTCGTGCTGACCAGCAACGCAGGCTCCGCGCGCGTGCTGCAGAAATGCGGCTACCGCTACGAAGGGCTGTTGCGCGCGTACAAGATGGTGCGCGGCACGCCGGGCGATTTCACGATGTACGCGCGCCTCGCGACCGACTGACACACCACCCGCGGCTTCACGTCAAACCGCTCACCGCTTCGCATGCGCACGCCATTGGACGGCCTGCGCCGAATTGGCGACAATCGCCGTTCCCTTCCTCGACGATCCCCCATGAAAATCGCCGCGCTGTCCGACATCCACGGCAACCTCGCCGCACTCGACGCGGTGCTCGACGACGTCCGCCGCCGCGGCGCCGACGTGATCGTCAATCTCGGCGACATCCTGTCCGGCGCGCTCCATCCGCCCGAAACGGCCGACCGCCTGATCGCGCTCGACCTGCCGACCATCAAGGGCAATCACGAACGGCAACTGCTCACCGGCGACCGCGAGTCGATGCGGCTGTCGGATCGCTGGGCGCACGAGACGCTGCGCGCCGATCATCTCGACTGGATCGCCGCGCTGCCCGAACGCATGACGCTCGGCGACGACGTGCTGATGGTGCACGGCACGCCCGACAGCGACCTCGTCTATTTCCTCGAAACGGTCACGCCCGACGGCTGCCGTGCGGCCACGCCCGATGAAATCGCGCAGCGCGCGGGCGACGCACCGGCATCGCTGATCCTGTGCGGCCACACGCACCTCCCGCGCACGGCCAAGCTCGACGACGGCCGGCTGGTGGTCAACCCGGGCAGCGTCGGGCTGCAGGCCTACACGGACGACCTGCCGCATCCGCACCGCATCGAGACGGGCTCGCCGCATGCGCGCTACGCGATGGTGACGCGCACGGCCGCCGGCTGGAACGTCGAATTCCATGCGGTCGAATACGACTGGCACACGGCGGCCGCCACCGCGGCCTCTCGCGGGCGCGACGACTGGACCGTCGCGCTGCGCACCGGCCGGTGCTGATCCGTTCGGCTCACCTCGCGCGCCCTTCCGCTTCACTTCACTCATCGGAAAACCGCACCGCCATGCCCGTTCCGTCGCAACTGCTCTTCCTGCCCGGCGCATCGGGCAGCACCGCCTTCTGGCAACCGCTCGCCAGCCTGCTGACGCATCCGGCCGAGCGCCGGATCGTCGGCTATCCGGGCTTCGGCGACACGCCGCGCGATCCGGCCGTCGACGATTTCGACAGCCTCGTGCGCCATGTGCTGGAAACGATCGACCGGCCGACCGCCGTGATCGCGCAATCGATGGGCGGCGTGATCGCGATGCGCGCGGCGCTCGACAAACCCGAACTGATCACGCACCTCGTGCTGACGGTCACGTCCGGCGGCCTCGACATGGCCGGGCTCGGCGCGCAGGACTGGCGCGCCGGTTTCGCGGAAGCCAACCCGCAGCTTCCCGACTGGTTCCTGACGTTCCGTGCCGACCTGTCGCGGGATATCGGCCGCATCGTGCAGCCGACGCTGCTGCTGTGGGGCGACGACGATCCGATCAGCCCCGTCGCGGCCGGCCGGCGCCTGCTCGAGCGGTTGCCCGACGCGCAGCTGCATGTCGTGCCGGGCGGCCGGCACGATCTCGCGGCCGTTCATGCAGCGACGCTCGCGCCGCTCGTCGATGCGCATCTGCAGCGCGGGTGACGTTGCACGCGTCGGCGACGGCGTCAGCTTCGGCTTCAGCACAAACCTGAAGCCGCGGCGCTCACACGCCGCACGCTGTCACCCCGCATTCCTCAGCGTCAGCCGCGCCTCCAGCCCGCCACCGTCCGCCCGGTTGTTCAGCGTGAGCGTGCCGCCCATCGCCAGCGCGAGCTGCCGCGCGATCGCGAGGCCGAGCCCCGTGCCGCCCGTCTCGCGGTTGCGCGACGTCTCCACGCGCCGGAACGGCTCGAACACCGCGTCGAGCTGATCGTCCGGAATGCCGGGCCCGCGGTCGAGCACGGCGATCACCGCGCCGCCGTCCGGCGCGGCGTGCACGTCGATCTCGGCCGCGCCCGCGAACTTCAGCGCGTTGTCGACGAGATTGCCGACGATGCGGCGCAGTGCCTTCGGCCGCGTGACGAGCGCGAGCGGCGCGCGGCTGTGCAGCGCGACGTCCTGCCCCGCATCCGTGTAGTCGCACACGATGCTGTCGAGCAGCGCATCGAGATCGATGCGGCGCGCGGCTTCCTCGTTGCCGTGCAGCGTCCGCGCGTACGCGACGCCCTCCTTCACCAGATGCTCCATCTCGAGCAGGTCCTGGCGCAGCTTCGCGCCCTGCGCGTCGTCGTCCATCATGTCGGCGCGCAAGCGCATCCGCGTGATCGGCGTCTGCAGGTCGTGCGAGATCGACGCGAGGATCTGCATGCGCTCGGCCATGTACTGCGCGATGCGATCCTGCATCGCGTTGAACGCCCGGGCGGCGCGCGCGACTTCCGACGGCCCGCTTTCGTTCAGCCGCTCGCCCTTCAGGTCGGGGCCGAGCGCATCGGCGGCCTGCGCGAGCTGCTTGAGCGGCCGCGTCGCGAGCCGCACCGCGAGCCAGCAGCACGCGGCCAGCACCGCGAGCTGCAGCACGAGCACGACCGGCAGCCAGCCCGACAGCGGCACCGTCGACATCGGATGGATGTCGATCGTCAGCGGCGACCCGTCGGTCAGCCGCAGATGCACCTGCAGATGTTCGCGGTCGCCGGGAATCGCGTTCGCGGTCAGCGGGTAGTCGCCGCCGATGCCGTCGGAAATCGACCGCTCGACGCGCGCCGACAGCCGCGCTTCCGGCGGCGTGCCGGTCTCGCCGGGCCCGAGGATGAACGCGTAGCTGCGCCGCGCGAGACGCGGCAGCCACGCGGCCCGCTCGGCCGGCGGCAGATGGTCGAGCAGCGCGACCGAGCTCGCGACCTCGCGCTCGATGTAACCCATCATCAGGTTGGTGGTCGCCTGGTCGCGCTCGGTCACGGTGAGCCAGAACGACAGCGTCTGCGCGAGCGCGAGGCCCACGCACAGGATCAGCGCGAGCCGCGCGAACAGCGAGCGCGGCCAGTGCCACGGCATGCGCGCGCTCATGGCGTACCGTCGACGGCGGTCACGGCCGACGAGAACACATAGCCCTCGTTGCGCAGCGTCTTGATGTAGCGCGGTTCGCGCGCGCCGTCGCGCAGGCGCTGGCGCAGCCGGCTCACGAGCAGGTCGATCGACCGGTCGAACGGGTCGGACTGCCGGCCCTGCGTGAGATTGAGCAACTGGTCGCGCGTCAGCACGCGCTGCGGGTTGTCGAGGAACACGCGCAGCAGCCGGTATTCGGCGCCGCTCAGCGCGACCAGCGTGCCTTCCGCATCGAGCAGGTGGCGCCCGGTCGTGTCGAGCCGCCATTCGCCGAACGCGAGCATCTCCGCGGTTTCCGTCACCTGCATGCCGGGCGGCAGCATGCGCGCGCGGCGCAGCACCGAGCGGATCCGCGCGAGCAGTTCGCGCACCGCGAACGGCTTGGCCAGGTAATCGTCGGCGCCCATCTCGAGGCCGATGATGCGGTCGGTTTCCTCGCCGCGCGCAGTCAGCATCAGCACGGGCACCGTACGGAACTTGCCGGCGCGCAGGTCGCGGCACAGCGTGAGGCCGTCCTCGCCCGGCATCATCAGGTCGAGCACGATCAGGTCCGGCGCGCCGTCGTCCAGCACATTGCGCATCTCGCGGCCATTCGCGGCCAGCGAAACGCGCATGCCGTTCTTCTCCAGGTAATCCGCGATCAGCTCGCGGATCGCGCGGTCGTCGTCGACGATCAGCACGTGGTCGATCTTGTCCATGAGTCGTTGTCGGTGTCGAGGTATTCGGGCAGGTGATGTCCGCTTTTATACCGCACGGCGGGCAGACGTTTGTATCCCAATGTATCGCGCCGCCGTGACGACACACAACATTGCATACGCGTGGCTCGCCGGACACATCGCAGATACGTCGGCGCCGCTTAATGGGGCCTGTCGAAACCCGTCCGGCCGCCGCCATCGCGCGGCGGCCTCCCGCTCAGGAGAACGCCATGCTGCCCCGCCTCAAGATCGCCGCCCTCGTCTTCGCCCTCGCCGCCACGGCCGGGCTCGCCGCCTTCGCGGGCACCCGCGACGACGCGGGCATGCCGACCTCGCAGGCCGGCATGTCCGCACCCGATTTCACCGGCATCGACCGCTGGCACAACAGCGCGCCGCTGACGCTCGGCCAGTTGCGCGGCAAGGTCGTGCTCGTCGATTTCTGGACGTACTCGTGCATCAACTGCATTCATACAATTCCGTACGTGAAGGCGTGGGACCGGAAGTATCGCGACCAGGGGCTCGTCGTGGTCGGCGTGCATACGCCCGAGTATCCGTTCGAGCGCGACGCGGGCAACGTCGCCGATGCGATCAAGCGCTTCGGCATCCAGTATCCGGTCGCGCAGGACAACCGCTACGACACGTGGCGCGCGTACGGCAACCAGTACTGGCCCGCGCTGTACCTGATCGACGCGAACGGGAAGGTCGTCTATACGCGCTACGGCGAAGGCGAGTACGACAAGACCGAGGCCGCGATTCGCGGCGCGCTCGCGCAGGCCGGTGAAGGCGCGAAGGGCGCGACGCGCACGCAGTGACGCGCCGGTGCGCGGGGGTGGCGCTTGCCCGCGCATGCCTGCCCGTCGCGGGCGCTCACCCGCGCTTCGCGTCGGCCGCCGCGATCATCGCTTCGCCGATCGCGAGGTTGCCGTTCGCGACCAGCGCGTCGCCGGCGCCGCGGATATCGGCCTCGTCCTTGTTCTGCCCGAGCTTGCGCTTGCCGACGAGCCGCGTGATCTCGATCTGCAGCCCGACGATCGCCTGCAGCATCGCATCGAGATAGTCCGCCGGCGCATCGCCCATCTTCCACGGCACCGGCTGCGACGCCTCGTGCGTGCGCGTCAGGCGGGCGACCACGCCGCGCACGAACTTCGCGTCGTCGCGCACCGTGATGCGGCCGTGCGCATGCACGACCACGTAGTTCCACGTCGGCACCTGCCGGTGCGCCACATGCTTGCTTGGATACCAGGTCGGCGAGATATACGCGTCGCCCGCGCGGAAGATCACGAGCACCTCGTCACCGTTCGCGACGTCCTGCCAGACCGGATTCGCGCGCGAGACGTGCGCGTGCAGTTCGCCGAGCCCGCCATCGCCGGGCAGCAGCTCGAACGGGATGTGATTCGCGTCGAGCCCGCTCTTGCCGTGCGTGATCAGGCTGGCGAACGGATGCTGCACGATCAGCTCGCGCAGCGCGTCGGGGTTGGGCTCGTTGAAATCGGCGGGGACGTACATGTCGGCTCCACGGTCATGCGGGGGTGGGAATGGATCGGGCGCTGGCCCGTCATGCGCCGATTGTGGCGCCAAACTGGTTTATGCTGTAGAGCCGGTTTGAAACAATTTCAGCAGACCAGAATCAT
The DNA here is from genome assembly GCF_011753045.1 of Burkholderia sp. Ap-955. Lineage (NCBI taxonomy): Bacteria > Pseudomonadati > Pseudomonadota > Betaproteobacteria > Burkholderiales > Burkholderiaceae > Burkholderia > Burkholderia sp. Ap-955. The sequence goes on along the minus strand of NZ_VWWH01000065.1, from coordinate 230 downwards.
GGCAAGAACGGCCCGGAACGTCGACATCCCGTCACTCGGCGCGCTCGATCGTGCAGCCGGCGACCTGAGCCGCCAGCTCGCGCAGGCGCTGCGCGAAGCCGTGCGGCGCGGCGACGTCCATCCGGGCGACGCGCTGCCGTCCACCCGGCTGCTCGCCGCGTCGCTGCAGGTGGCGCGCGGCACCGTCGTCGATGCGTACGCGCAGCTCATCGCCGAAGGCTTCCTCGAAT